>JBLMYE010000158.1:0-4115 GCA_050258115.1 Deltaproteobacteria bacterium
CATCAACGAGAACACCCCGATCCTCATCCAGGGCTTCACCGGGCGCATCGGCACGTTCCACGCGCAGGAGATGATCGACTACGGTTCCAACGTGGTCGGCGGCGTCACGCCCGGCAAGGGCGGCTCCACCCACCTGGGCCGTCCCGTGTTCAATACGGTCAAAGGCGCGGTTCAGGAGACGGGCGCTGAAGCGTCGATCGTTTTCGTTCCTCCGCCATTCGCGGCGGATGCCATCATGGAAGCGGCAGACGCCGGCATCAAATACTGCGTCTGCATCACCGACGGCATCCCTGCTCAGGATATGATCCGGGTGAAGCGCTACATGCGGCGCTACAAGAAAGAGCACCGCATGATCCTCACGGGGCCGAACTGCGCGGGCACGATTTCTCCCGGCAAGGCGATGCTCGGCATCATGCCCGGGCACATCTACATGCCCGGTCGCGTCGGCATCGTGGGCCGCTCCGGTACACTCGGCTACGAAGCGGCCGAGCAGCTGAAGTCCCTCGGCATCGGCGTCTCGACGTCGGTGGGCATCGGCGGCGATCCGATCAACGGCTCTTCGCACCGCGACATTCTCGAGCATTTCGAGAATGACCCCGACACCGATGCCGTTCTGATGATCGGCGAAATCGGCGGACCGCAGGAAGCCGAGGCCGGAATGTGGGCCAAGGAGAACATGAAGAAGCCGGTCGTCGCCTACATCGCAGGCCTCTCGGCCCCGAAGGGACGGCGCATGGGCCACGCCGGCGCCATCGTCTCCGCATTCGGCGAATCGGCGGCGGAGAAGGTCGAAATTCTTAAAGGTTGCGGCGTGACCATTGCGCCGACTCCGTCGGAAATGGGCGCAACGATCGCCAAGGTTCTCCAGGCTCGCAAGGCGGCCTGAGGCGCGCTCGTGCGCTGACGAGACTGCCTCCCGCGCTGGTCTGGCGCGGGAGGCAAAAAATTGTAAAAGGGGTTCCGGGCCGGGTGGCCTGATGAGATCTTGCCCGCGGCCGGGGGCGAACCTACCCTTAAGGCGCTAGCCGGTCTGGCCCGTCCCTCCTGGAGGAATACCGCGTGGATGAGATTAATCCGCAGATCACGGTTCTGGACGAGTTCAAGCTGCGTGACGAACTCAAAGCGATGCGGGCGCAGATCCCGGACGCACCGGGCCTCAATCCGATCGTCAACATCGCCTTCTATCTGTCGCGGAGCCTGGAAGCCGGCAAGATCAACTTCGAGGATCTGAAGGCATTGGCCGGTCGACTCATGGACCGGGCGTGTGTTCGCCGCGCCGAGCGGCTTCGCGAGCAGATCGGCTATATCGACAACCAGACCACCATTCGCGATTTCTCCAACTTCGTGTCGAAAACCGTCGGCAACAATTCCGATGCCGACAAGGCGTTCGCCGAATTCAAGGAGCGTTGGGGCCGCGCCCGGAACGGCATCGTCTTCACGGCGCACCCTACGTTCGGTCTGTCCGAGGCCCTGAGCCGCCGGATGGTTGAAATCGCATCGGGTGAAGTCAAGGGCGAACCCGTCATCGGTCTGCCGCATCGTCCGGACGCGAATATCACGCTCGATTACGAACACAAGGCGGTCCAGGTCTGCATCCAGAACCTGCGCGACGCCTTCGAAGAATTGTTGAACGGATTCTATTCGGTCGCCGCCGCCGGATTCGGCGATCGCGCCTACAAGTTCCGACCGAAGATCGCGACCATCGCGTCGTGGGTTGGCTATGACCTCGATGGCCGCACCGACATCAAGTGGACCCACTCGTTCGTCTTGAAACTTCAAGAAAAGGTGGCGGCGCTGCACGACATCCGCCGCCGCTTCATCATCCTAAAGCACCGTCTCTCGGACGAGGTCGAAGCACAGCGCATCGCGCGTCAGATCGTTGCGAAGCTGGATCTGGCGATCGCGTCGGCCCAGAAGCAGCTGGACGCGCTCCAGACGGCCGTCAACGGCAAGGGCAAGCTTTCTGATGCGGCCAACATCATCACGGAAGCGGACGCCTACAATTTGACATCGCCGGCCCCGGTGATCGCGCTGATCGACCAGCTCATCGACGCCGTTCCCCAGCCGCAGTCGAAGCGCGAACTGGCGGCTCTGGCGAGCCTTTTCGACCAGACAGGCATGGGCACGTCGCACATCCACCTTCGCGTCAACGCCGTCCAGCTCAACAACGCCTTCCGCGCGTTCGTGCACGAACCCTGGACGCGCGATCTCACCGAACGGCAGGCGCTCGCACGGATCGTGGAAATGATCCGCACGGCCGGCAAGGAGACGGTGAACTTCGAGACGCTCGATCTCGAGACGGCGACTGCCATTCGGCAGTTCGCTCTCGCCGCCCAGTTCCACAAACACGTCGACCGTGAAACACCGATCCGCTACCTGATCGCAGAGTGCGAAAGCCCGGCGACCATGCTGATCGCGCTGTTCTTCGCAAAGCTGTTCGGCGTCGACCACGTCGTCGACATTTCTCCGCTGTTCGAGACGCCGGCCGCGCTCGAGACGGGCGCCCGCCTGATCGAACGCCTTCTCGAGGAAGACGCCTACAAGCAGTATGTCCGCGGGCGCAAGCGCCTCTGCATTCAGACCGGCTTTTCGGATGCGGGCCGGTTCATCGGGCAGATTGCGGCGACTCTTTCGATCGAACGTCTGCATCAGGGTCTCGCCGAAGTCCTGGACGCGGAAGACCTCGGTGGCGCGGAACTCCTGCTGTACTCAACGCACGGCGAATCCATGGGCCGCGGAACACATCCCGGCCACATGTCGACGCGGCTCCAATATGTCTTCTCTCCGAATGCGCGCCGCCGGTTCGCCGACGCGGGCATTCCCTTGAAGCACGAAACGAGCTGGCAGGGGGGCGACGGGTATCTCTATTTTGCGACGAAGCCGCTTGCCATGCGGGCCCTGGCAACCGTCATCATGGACGGAGAAGTTCCCGAGGCCATCGAAGACGAGTTCTACGACGACACCAATCTCGCTCTCGACTTCCTGCTGCGGCTTCGCGCGTATCAGCAGGACCTCTTTGCTCATCCCGGCTATCGCGCGGTTTTGGGAGCGTTCGGCCCGAACCTCCTCTTCAAGACCGGGTCACGTCCCGTGAAGCGGCAGATGGAAGGCGCATCGACGGCAGACCGCGGTGATCCCGCCCGCATGCGCGCGATCCCCAACAACGCAATCCTGCAGCAGTTCGGCTATATCGCGAACGTGGTCGCGGGCCTTGGGGCGGCAGTGGGTTCGGAGCGCGAGCGCTTCGTCGAGGTGGCGAAGTCTTCGGCGCGCCTGCGTCCGCTGATCGAGATGGTCGCGCGCGGAAAGCAGCTGTCGAGCCTCAACGCGATGGGTGCGAACGCAACCGTATTCGACCCCGGCTTCTGGGCCATGCGCGCCTCATGGGGACGCGAGCCGCATCTCACCGCCGCGTTCAAGAACCTGTCCACTTTCCTCCTTGACGACGATCGCAATGCGTCGATCAGCGGCCTCGTTCACGAGCTGCGCCTCGATGCCATTGACCTGCATGCGCTTCTGGAAGACATCGGCATCGACGGCGGCAAGATCCCCGACGAAAACCGCCTCGAACTTGATCTGCTCCAGGCGATCCGTCTCGCTCTGATCATGCGGGTATTCATCCTGTCCGGACAGCTCCCGCGATTTACGACCCGGGATGTCAGCCACTCCCAGATCGTCGCTTCGGCATTGACTCTCGAAGTGCCTGAGGTCATCAACGTGATGCGTCAGGCGTTTCCGAAGCGAACGGGCACGGCTGAAGACACGTCCGCCTTCCGGGAGACGGCAACGTATCTCCCGCAGGGTATCGACGACTACGGCCGTATCGAGACCGAAATTCTGGAGCCGATGGAGAAGGCCTACGAGGCCATTCGCGAAATCGGCACCGGCATATCCCACCATTTCGGCGCCTTCGGCTGACGATCGGGTTCTGGGGAAGAGCGGCTATCCGCTCAGGGGCGCCGTTGGCGCCCCTTCGCTTTTTGGCGCCTAAAACCGTGCTCACATCAGACCAAGCCACCGCGGCAGCGTCAGCGAAAGAGCCGGCCAGTACGTGACAATCACGAGAAACGCCAGCATCGAAAGCAGCCACGGCAACACCGCGCGGGATGTCTCGG
>JBLMYE010000159.1:0-2518 GCA_050258115.1 Deltaproteobacteria bacterium
CGCCCGACGTAGAGGAACACAGGCCCGCAATCTCCGAACAGGCGGTCCTGCCGCGGAAAGAACTGATCCGTGTCGACACCGCGCGTCCACCCTAGGACATTGCGAAAACCATGACGTGCAAGCTCGCGCCGGAGCGAGGGCGCTGCCACCATCGTCCCGCCACCGGCATTGTGGAAATGGCGGAGGGCAGCGTAGACGGGCGCGCGCGGCAGCCCGAAGTGGTAAGCCGCATACTCGGGAAATCGCGTGTGGAAACTCGTCGTGAACGGCAACCCGCGTCGCAGGCAATAGTTGCGCACCATCCACCCGACCGGACCTTCAGTTGCGATGTGAATATGATCCGCCTCCGCCGCGGCGACGTGAAGCTCGCAAGTTTTCCGACGTGGAATAGCCAGTCTAATATCGGGATAACCCGGCATCCGAACGGTCCGGAACGTTTCAGGCGTCAGAAACGAAAGCCAGGCACCATGACGGGGCAACTCCTCCGAGAGGCGCCGGTAGGTCGTCACGACACCGTTGACTTGAGGGGCCGACGCGTCCGTGGCGACCAGAATTCTCATTCAGGCCGCCGCAGCCAGATCGTCATCGCGCTCCGATGAGCGGGGGCGAGACTTCGCGCCCTGGTGTCCCCAGTGCACGACCTTCAATTCACCGCTGTGGGACTCAACGATCGCCGTCGCGCTTTCCACCCAATCCCCGCAATTGAGATAGTGCACGCCATCTATGATCCGATCGGCGGCGTGATGGATATGGCCGCAGATGATGCCGTCGACGTTGTTCCTGCGGGCCACGTCGGCAAGCGCCATCTCATAATCACCGATGAAGTTGACGGCTGTCTTGACCCGGCTCTTCAGATAACTGGACAGCGACCAGTACCCGAGGCCGAACTTGCGCCGGATCCAATTCAGGGGACGGTTCGACCAGAGCGCGAGTTCGTAGGACCGGTCGCCCAGCATGGCGAGCCATCGGGCATAGCGCACGACGACATCGAATTCATCGCCATGCATGACGATGTATGTCTTGCCGGCAGCGGTCTCGAACAGGGCATCGCGCCGCAATTCGATCTCGCCGAAGTTCAACCCGCAATACTCCCGCAGTGCCTCGTCATGGTTACCGGGGATATAGATTATGCGCGATCCCTTCCGCGACTTGCGTAGAAGCTTCTGGATCACGTCGTTGTGCGATTGCTCCCATGCCGGGCCGCGGCGAACCTTCCAGAAATCGATGATATCGCCGACGAGGTAGTAGCAGTCGGCTTCCGTGCGTTTCAGGAAGTCCAGGAGAGCCGCAGTCTGGGCGGCGCGCGTTCCAAGATGCACGTCCGATATGAAGATGGTGCGGAAGCTCATGTCTGGCCGAGGATCGGTCAATGTCGCCTCGAATCTGTCGCCCACATCGATTTGGCCGGAGATAGCCAAATATCTGTTTCAGGCATGTGACAGAGCCGGCGGCCGGGGTCCGATGGGTGCTGAGGGGCACTCGACCCCGCGGGCGGCGCGCCAGAACGAAACCGGTTAAAGCGGTGAACCCGACGGCCCGGCGCCCAAGGCTTCAGTCGAGCGGCAGGTTCCAAACGGCCAAAAAGACGTGCACTATGGCGTCTTGAAGCTCAAGAAGGGGAACTCACCCCATGAAGGCATTACTCAGCCTCATCGTTGCCGCACTTGGCTCCATTTTGGCGTACGCAGGCCTTCATTCGCCCGACGGGGTCGCCTGGTTTCACCTGCTCGGGATGGGTCTCAGCGTGCTGGCTCTCATCCTGATTTGGGTAGCGCCCGTCGACCAACCCAGGCAGCCGCCTCCCTGACGGACGCGGGGCGCGAGGCTGGAAGTCCGTCGAACGCCGGCCAGCCCGTATCAAAGCATGCGATAGGCGTCGAGAACGAACTCGATGCCTAATGCCGTCTGGAGCACGCCGAATACGGCTCCCAGAAGTTGAAGCGGGGTCGGGCCGATCGCCTCGATGATCGATTTGGCATGCCGCATGGCGAGCCAGTTGATGGCAAGCACAACCATGCCCAGGCCGAAGATGATCGCCCGCAACAGCGCGACCGTGACGCGATCGCGACCAGAAATTTTCGTGCCCATCGCAACAGCGCAAAAAACCAATGGAACTCTAAGACGCAAAGCAGACCCCGTTGCCCAAAATTGGTATCCAAACGACACGAGTCGCATAGATTTTTGTTGCCCATTTTGGGCAGCATAACGCTAAAGGGACACGCGATGGCACGAACAACCGAGAGCTACATCCGCAAGCACTACGGTGAGATCGGGCCCGCCCGCGTCGCCGAGTTCACCGGAATTCCTCGTGCGAGCGTACACCGCAAGATCCAGTCTCTTATCGGGATCGGATGAGTAAAACAGACCAATGAAGTCTCTGTGTTCGCCTCGAAGAAAGTGGCCCGCGACTTGGACACGCTCACGCGCACCGGGTTCTCGTACCTGTCGCGAACGGCGAAGATCCTCACCCCCGCACGATCCAGGTGAAACGTCGACTGCCAATGTTCTGCGGAGAGGG
>JBLMYE010000160.1:0-4635 GCA_050258115.1 Deltaproteobacteria bacterium
ATCTGGCTGCTCACAACCCCTTGATCGCAAAGGAGCGAGCGGCATTCTGCGTGGGATTGCGCATCCACGCGGCTTGATCCGGGCCCCCATCCGTGCGACCTGACGGTCCAATCGTCACCGCCAGATTCGGGCCCGCACCCCATTTGCGTTCCGCGTCCGCCGCCGGGCCGGACAACTTCTTTAGAAGAAGGGATGCGCGCATGGCCCAATCCCAACGCGACCTGTTCGCCGCACCGGACAACGCCCATCAGGACAAGACCATGAACGACAAGGCCGCCCGTCGCAGAACGGGGGACGCATCCGACAACTACACGGCCGCCGACATCGAGGTCCTCGAAGGCCTCGAACCGGTGCGCCGGCGGCCGGGCATGTACATCGGCGGCACGGATGAAAAGGCGCTGCATCATCTCTTCGCCGAGGTCATCGACAACTCCATGGACGAGGCGGTGGCCGGCCACGCGACCTTCATCGACGTGCGCCTGGAGGCCGACGGCTTCCTCTCCGTGACCGACAACGGACGCGGCATCCCCGTCGACCCGCACCCGAAGTACCCCAAGAAGAGCGCGCTCGAAGTCATCATGTGCACGCTGCACGCCGGCGGCAAGTTCGACGGCAAGGCCTATGCCACGTCGGGAGGCCTGCACGGCGTCGGCGTCTCGGTGGTCAATGCGTTGTCGGAAACCTGCGAAGTCGAAGTGGCACGCGGCCAGCAACTCTACCGGATGGTGTTCTCGCGCGGGCAGCCGGTCGGCAAGCTGGAGAAGCTCGGCTCCATTCACAACCGCCGCGGCACCAAGGTCCGCTTCCGTCCCGACGACGCGATCTTCGGAAAGGGCGCGCAATTCAAGCCCGCGCGGCTCTTCAAGATGGCCCGCTCGAAAGCCTACCTGTTCGGCGGCGTCGAGATCCGCTGGAACTGCGATCCGTCTCTCATCAAGGACGACACGCCCGCCGAGGCCGTGTTCCACTTCCCCGGCGGCCTCAAGGATTACCTCGCTTCCGAGATCGCCGGCCAAACGCTCGTAACGAAAGACATGTTTGCTGGCACGATCGAGAAGGAAGGCAAGCACGGCTCCGTCGAATGGGCCGTGGCCTGGGTCTCCGACGAGGACGGCTTTTGCCGCTCCTACTGCAACACGATCCCGACCGGAGAAGGCGGCACGCACGAAAACGGTTTCCGATCCGCGCTTTCGAAGGGTCTGCGCGAATTCGGCGAGCGCGTCGGCAACAAGAAGTCCGCCCAGATCACCGCCGACGACGTGATGGGCACCGCTGCCGCGATGCTCTCCGTTTTCATTCGCGAGCCGGAATTCCAGGGACAGACGAAGGACAAGCTCGCAACCGTCGAAGCCGGCCGCATCGTCGAGAACGCCGTCAAGGACGCCTTCGACCATTGGCTCGCGGACAGTCCGCAGCAGGCGACGAAGCTCCTCGAATGGGCCATCGAGCAGGCCGATGAGCGCCTGAAGAGAAAGCGCGAGAAGGAAGTCTCGCGCCAGTCCGCGACGCGCAAGCTGCGCCTCCCTGGCAAGCTCGCCGACTGCTCGATCCAGCAGGCGGCGGGAACCGAGATCTTCATCGTCGAGGGCGACTCGGCCGGCGGTTCCGCCAAGAGCGCGCGCGATCGCGAGACGCAGGCGATCCTGCCCCTGCGCGGCAAGATCCTGAACGTCGCGAACGCGTCGTCGGCCAAACTCTCGGCCAACCAGCTGCTCTCCGACCTCATACAGGCACTCGGCGTCGGCACGGGCTCGAAATATCGCGACGAGGATCTGCGCTATGAGCGCGTGATCGTGATGACCGACGCCGACGTCGATGGCGCTCACATCGCCTCGCTGCTCATCACCTTCTTCTACCAGGAGATGCCGGAACTGATCGAAAACGGTCACCTCTTCCTGGCCGTCCCGCCCCTCTACAAGGTCGCCCACAAGGCTGATGTCGCCTACGCCCGCACGGAAAAGGAACGCGACGACATCATCGCCACCAAGTTCAAGGGCCGGAAGCCGGAAGTGACCCGCTTCAAGGGTCTCGGTGAAATGGACTTCAAGGATCTGAAATCGACCACGATGGATCCCCGGCGCCGCATGCTGCTTCGCGTGGACATTGCCGAGAGCGACAAGTCCACGCTTGGTGACACGGTGAACGCGCTCATGGGGTCGAAGCCCGAAGCTCGCTTCCGCTTCATTCAGGAAAGGGCGGCTTTCGCCCGGGACCTCGACATCTGAGCCGTAACGGCCGCCGCGCGCCGCGAACCGGAGTTATAGATTTCCGGCTCGCGGGTGCGTGCGCCTCATAATCAATTCCGCAAAGAATCAGTCTACGGATGTTCCGCCGTCGGCAAACCGGGGGAACGTGCCCGACTCTGGCCGCCGGAGCAATCCGGCTCTTGTCCGGCCGGCAGGCACAGCATCCACAGGGGGGAAGACGTCATGAAACTGAAAGCACTCGGTGCCGAATTCGTCGGAACGTTCATGCTGATGGCATCGATCCTGGGCAGCGCCTTCTATTCGTTTGCCGCGCCAGCGGGAGCAGCGGGGATCCTCGGCGTCGCGTTCGCGATTGGGATTGTCGTGATGACCATGGCGCGCAGCGTCGGTCATATCTCAGGCGGACATTTCAATCCTGCCGTCACGATCGGCCTGGCGGCCGGCGGCCGCTTTCCGTTCTCCATGGTCGTGCCATACGTCGTCGTCCAACTGCTTGCAGCGGCCACCTGCTGCGGGGTCTTTTCTGTGATAGGTGGCGGTGTCGGCGGCAACTACGCCGCTAACGGCTTCGGCGAACTGTCGATGCTGAAGGTCGGCCTCCCGGGCGTCTTCATCATCGAAACCGTTATGACCGCCTTCTTTCTGATCGTCATCATGGGGGCCACTCGCCCCGGCAGCCCGGCCGGCTTCGCACCGCTGTCGATCGGCTTCGCACTGACCGCCATTCACATCATGTCGATCCCGGTGTCCAATACGTCGGTCAACCCTGCCCGCAGCTTCGGCCCGGCGATCTACGCGGGCGGTGAACCCCTGGCGCAGCTATGGGTCTTCTTCGCCGCACCCATCCTCGGCGCCATTATTGGGGCGCTGATCTATAACGCGATCGAAACCGATGCTTGAGGCGTACACGCACGCTTCGGAGCCTGGAGGGCCGCCCATCGTGGGGCGGCCCTCGAGGTCCGGCAGCCCTCGCGACGATTAATCCCCCTAAATCCGGGGCTCTTTTCCTTGCATTGCCACCCAGCTTGTGTCAGCAAGCATCACGCTCGAGCGCAGGGGATCGATTCATTGATCCTTTTCGAGAATTTTCCGCCCGGCTTTTAGCCTGATTACCGGCACCAGACTCCCCCTGCGCCTCGTTCGACCGCGAGCACTCGCCCCGCCTCCTGCGGGCGAGGTAACGCACGCGTGGATCAATGACGCATCCGGAGTGACACTTTTTTGGAAACGCAACCGTTTGCTGAGCTAGGCCTCAGCCCCAAGGTTCTGTCCGCTGTCGAAGCGGCGGGTTACTCGACCGCGACCCCCATTCAGTCCCAGGCCATCCCCGTCGCGCTCACCGGCAAGGACGTCCTCGGCATCGCACAGACCGGCACGGGCAAGACCGCCGCTTTCACCCTGCCGATGATCACCCGTCTGGAAGCGGGCCGCGCGCGCGCCCGCATGCCGCGATCCCTGATCCTGGCTCCGACGCGCGAACTGGCCGCGCAGGTCGCGCAGGCGTTCGAGAAATACGGCGTCAATCACAAGCTGGACGTCGCGCTTCTGATCGGCGGCGTATCGATGGACGACCAGGTCAAGAAACTCGACCGCGGCGTCGATGTCCTGATCGCCACGCCGGGCCGGCTTCTCGACCATTTCCAGCGCGGGCGCCTGATGCTCATGGGCGTGGAAATCCTCGTCATCGACGAAGCCGATCGCATGCTCGACATGGGCTTCATTCCCGACATCGAGAAGATCTGCAAACTTCTCCCGCCTCGCCGGCAGACGTTGTTCTTCTCGGCCACGATGCCGCCCGAGATCACGCGTCTGGTGCAGCAATTCCTCAAAGACCCCGTTCGTATCGAAGTAGCAAAGCCCGCGACAACCGCCAAAACCATCACGCAGCGGTTCTGTTTCTGCCCCGCCTCCGAAGACTGGACGAAGCGCGAATTGCTGCGCACGCTCATCCGCGGCGAGAACATGAAGAACGGCATCATCTTCTGCAACCGCAAGCGCGACGTAGCCGTGCTGCACAAGTCACTCGTCAAGCACGGCTTCAACGCCGGCGCCTTACATGGCGACATGGACCAGAAGAGCCGGATGGACACGCTCGACAAGTTCCGCTCCGGCGAGATCACGTTGCTCGCCGCAAGCGATGTCGCGGCGCGCGGTCTCGACATCCCGGAAGTCAGCCACGTATTCAACTTCGACCTCCCCTGGCACTCGGAAGATTACGTCCACCGCATCGGACGCACGGGGCGCGCCGGCCGCGAGGGTGCAGCGTTCTCAATCGTCACCGTCGAGGATTTGAAACTCTTCAAGGACATTGAAAAGATCACCGGCGACACGCCCGTCTGGGTCGGCGAGCAGCCCACCGCCGAGGACTTCGAAAACGCAGGCAAGCGGCGCCGCGGGCGCGGCGGCAAACCCGGGGCACCTCAGGGCC
>JBLMYE010000161.1:0-9367 GCA_050258115.1 Deltaproteobacteria bacterium
CGCATCGGATTGCGCACGCGCATGCACCCGTGGCTGAATGTCCGGACCTCCGCGTCGAACAGATTCTTGGTCGGCGTGTCGTGCAGGTAGACGGCGTGCTTGTTGGGGAACGTGAACTTGACGATTCCGAGCGCGTTGCCGGGACCGGACGGCTGATAGATATCGTAATTGCGGATGTCGGCGCGGGACCAGTCGACGCTTCGAGGATCGACGTATTTGCCGTTGCGCATCATGCGCAGGCCCTGGCGCTCGAAGGAGCCGCCTCCACGGGCAAGGCTCGGGTAGAGTTCCAGCACCTTGATGCTCTGGGGCACGTTCCAGCGCGGGTTGAAGTAGATCGTTTCCACGACGTCCGAGAAGATCGGCGTCTGGTTGTCCATGTCGCCGGTGATGATGCGTTCTTCGTGGATGATCTCACCGTTCTTGACCACGCGAACGAGAAATTCTGGGATGTTCACCCAGACGTAGAAGTCGCCCAAGTCGTCGGGCATCCAACGCCACATTTCCATGTTGGCGAGGAGCCGTTCGGGGCTGGGGGTTTCGATGTCGTTCAAGGCGCTGCGGGTGCGCGGGCCGACGATGCCGTCGGGCTTCTGTCCTTTTTCGTTCTGGAACTTTGCGACGGCGGCGGCCAGGGTGTCGTCGTAGAAGTCGGGGTCGGGAGCCGCACCGTCCTTACCCGGCGGAACCGGAACGTTGAGGCGCTGACGAAGGAGTGCCACGTCGGGGTATGATTTTCCGGGAACGAGCTTCGGACCCTTGGCGGGCAGGCGCACGATTTCATTCGCGTCGGCTGTGCTGCGCCTCAGCGCGAGATACTTCTGGCGAAGCCTCTCAAACTGTGTGTGCTTGGGCTGTGTGTCGCGCAGCACGGCGGCCGGGTCGCCCGAACCTGCGATGTCGTCCAGAAGTTTTTTCGGATCGACATACTGCGGCGTGCGGTCGAGGTAGGAGGCGAGTTGCCGGGCGGGGTCGGGGATGCGGCCGCCACGGGCATCGCGAGCGTATTTCAGAACCGTCAGCCCGAACTTCCGTTCGGCATCGGCCTTTTGCTCGAGTGTCAGCTCCGCGCGATCGGAACTGTCGGCGCCCATGTCGGTCACGTCGTAATCGGATGGCTCCAAACCCCACTCGGCGCTCTTCTTGAACTCATCGATCAGAGATTGCGCTTTCGGCGTGTAGCCGGCGCGGCCGAGGAACAGCGGCTCGTCGGACCGGCCTTCGTAGAAGCTTATAAGGGCCTGCCAGTCGGCAGCTTCTTCTTCCTTGGCGAACTTGGCGTCTGCAAGTAGGCGTTCGCGAATAACCGCGCCGACGGACGTCGCCGCCGTCGCCGGCAGCGGTGCCGTCGCCTCTGCGTTGGCGATTTTAGTAGCTGGAAGAGCAGCCGGTTCGGCGCCGGCAAGGCCGCTCGAATACAGGGAGATCACTCCCGCGGAGACTAACGCACCCCACAACCGCGACCGCATGATGCCCGCTCCGACTTCTTTTCCCGGCACGTTATCCGACGGCGATAGGGCTGCCTAGCGCCGTTGCTTGCCGAATATGGTGGCGGAAGGATGCGGCAGAAGTGTTGCTGAATTGCAAACGGCTGTTCCGTTTCCAGACGTGAAACCGTCATATTCGCGAGCGGTTCGCGACGGTTAGAAACACTCGGTGGCCGGGGATCGGCGCGCCTTTGCGGTGCGGTATCCGCACCATCTTTATGAGCCGTGACTCAGGCGAGTTCGCCCACCAGATCGGTATCGTCGGACTCGGTGATACGAACCTCGACAATGTCGCCTGGGGCCAAGTCCGTTTCGCCGTCGATGTAGACCGCACCGTCGATTTCCGGGGCATCCCAGGGACTTCGGCCGATGGCGCCCTCGGCATCGACTTCGTCCACCAGAACCGGGATCGTTCGTCCGACCTTCCCGGCGAGCAGGCTGGCCGACACTTCTTGCTGCGCTGCCATGAAGCGGTGCCAGCGCTCTTCTTTGACCTCGTCGGGAACCGCGCCGGGTAGGGCATTGGCAACCGCACCTTCCACCGGCTCGTACTTGAAGCAGCCGGCGCGGTTGATGCGGGCTTCCTTCAGCCACTGAAGCAGGATTTCGAAATCTTCTTCGGTTTCACCGGGGAAGCCGACGATGAACGTCGAGCGTATGGCAAGGTCCGGACAGAGCCTGCGCCAGTCGGCGATGCGGGCTGCCGTCTTTTCCTGGTGGGCAGGACGGCGCATGGCCTTCAGGACGGCTGGAGACGCGTGCTGAAAGGGAATGTCGAGGTAGGGAAGGATTTTGCCTTCCGCCATGAGCGGGATGACGTCGTCGACGTGGGGGTAGGGATAGACGTAGTGGAGGCGCACCCAGGCTCCCAACTCGCCCAGAGCGGTGCAGAGGTCGAGGAAACGCGCCTTCAACGGCTGACCTTTCCAGGGGCTCTCGGCGTATTTCAGGTCGAGCCCGTAGGCGCTCGTGTCCTGGCTGATGACGAGGAGTTCCTTGACCCCGGCTTTCACGAGGCGTTCGGCTTCGGTCATCACATGGTTGGCCGGCCGCGACACGAGATCGCCGCGCAACGACGGAATGATGCAGAACGAGCAGCGATTGTTGCAGCCTTCGGAGATCTTCAGATAGGCGTAGTGGCGCGGCGTGAGGTGGAGACCCTCGGGCGGGACGAGATCGACGAACGGGTCGTGCAGCGGTGGTAGCGCCTCATGAACGGCCGTGACCACCTGCTCGTACTGGTGCGGACCGGTGACGGCGAGGACGCCGGGGTGCTCGGCACGAATGCGGTCCTCTTCGACGCCCATGCAGCCGGTGACGATGACGCGGCCGTTCTTCGCCATTGCCTCTCCGATCGCCTCCAGGCTCTCGGCCTTGGCGCTGTCGAGAAAACCGCACGTATTGACGACTACCACGTCGGCCCCATCATAGTCCGGTGCGATCTGGTAGCCTTCCGAGCGAAGGCGCGTGATTATGCGCTCGCTGTCGACGAGGGCTTTCGGGCAGCCGAGCGAAACAAAGCCGACTTTCGGCGCGCGGACGGCAGCTGGCTTCACGGTCATCGGCGAACTCGTTCTCAGCGGGCCGGCGCGGCGGGACTATTCGTCCTCGGCCGTGGTGGTTTCGGCACTCTTCATCTGCTTGAGCTTGGCGAAGACGCGGGCGGCCTCTTCGCTCTCGCTGACTTCGCGGGGTGCTTCTTCCTTGACTGAGACGATCTCGGCTGTCGGGCGCTGAGGTGCCTCGGTCGTTTCCTCGGCCGGGAGGAGCGTGCCGCCCTTGACCAGCTCGCGCTCGTTTTCCTTGCGTTCCCGTTCGACGCGGCGCGCGGCCTTCTTCACCTCGGCATCAAGATCGATCTGAGAGCAAAGTCCGAGCGTCACGGGGTCCTGCGGGACGAGGTTGGGCGAATTCCAGTGCGAGCGGTCGCGCACTTGGCCGATCGTGGTCTTCGTCGTGCCGACGAGACGCATGAGCTGGCTGTCTTTCAGTTCGGGATGATTGCGCAGCAGCCACAGCACGGCGTTGGGACGCTCGTGGCGGCGGGAGAGCGGGGTGTAGCGGGGCGATCTCTTCGCCGTCGAGATCTGGGCGACGTCGACCTTCAATTCCGAGAGGCGAAGCTGATGGTCCGGGTCCTTTTCGGCGCGTTCGATTTCCTCGCGCGTCAGCTGGTTGGACGTGACAGGGTCGAGCCCCTTGATCCCCTGTGCCACGTCGCCATCGGCGATGCCTTTCACCTCCAGCACATGAAGGCCGCAGAATGCGGCGATCTGCTCGAAGGTGAGGGACGTGTTGGCGACCAACCAAACGGCGGTGGCCTTGGGCATCAGCGGCTTGCGATCGCTCATAACGGTTCCGTTCCTGGCCTGCGCGACCGGTCCCGCGCGCAAACCGACTGGTTAGAGAGAATGAGGGAATTGGCCCTTATAGCGCGAAAAACGGGCAGAGAGCAACCCTCGGGTGGCGCAGCGCGCGGGCCGGGCGGGTCCAGGGGGCCATTTTGGCCGCAACCGCAGGCAGTTGCCGGGCCGCACCCGGACATATAGTGTCGCCGCGCCGAAACGCTTGGCGCCTTGCCGACTGCCGCACGGGCCGAAGACGAAAAATGATACTTAATCAGGGGCCCACTCGCATGATGCCGACCGCTGGCAAGCCGTACTTCTTCGAGGATCTCGCGGTGGGTCTCGAAGCTTCCATGGCACGTACGGTTTCAGAGGCCGACATCGTGGCCTATGCCGCACTTTCCGGTGACTACAACCCTATCCATCTCGATCGCGAGTATGCCGCGAAGACGCCGTTCAAGGCCCGGATCGCGCACGGCATTCTTTCGGCGGGCTACATCTCGGCGGTTTTCGGGATGCAGCTGCCGGGCCCCGGTTCGGTCTACATCTCGCAGACTCTGAACTTCCGTGCTCCGGTCAAGATCGACGACGTCGTGGTCACCACCGTCAAGCTCATCGAACTCAATCCGGAAAAGAAGCGAGCCAAGTTCGAAACCGTGTGCAGCGTCGACGGAAAGCCGGTCCTGACGGGCGAGGCGGTTCTCATGATACCGGCGCGGCCGGTGGCATAGTCGGACGCCATGATCGTACATGAAGGCTTCAAAGACGTGCCGCCGCAGATCCGCGGGGGCGCCATTGCGATCGGCAACTTCGACGGTGTCCACAAGGGCCACCAGCAGCTGATCGAAGAAGTCATCAAGGCAGGACGACCCAAGAGCCACCCGGCTGGGGTCATGATCTTCGAGCCGCACCCACGGGCGTTTTTCCACCCTGAAGAAACCCTTTTCGAGCTGACGCCGCTCGACCGGAAGCTCGCGATCTTGGAGTCCATGGGGCTTGATTTCGTCGTCGTCGTGCCGTTCGACGAGGCGCTGGCGAAGCTCGAACATTTCGAGTTCGTGGACGAGGTTCTTTCGCAGGGTCTCGACGTGCGCCACGTCGTGGTCGGTTATGACTTCTATTATGGACGCCAGCGGCGGGGCAGCCCGGAGTCCATGATTCTGGCCGGCATCGAATACGATTTCGACGTCACCGTCGTGCCGCCTGTCGCGGAAGGCGGGGAGGTTTTCTCCTCTACGGCCATTCGCCTGAAACTGGCGCAGGGCGATGTCGAAGGCGCGGCGGCGGAACTCGGCCGGCGCTGGTGTGTGCGCGGACACGTGGTCGGTGGTGCAAAGCGCGGGACGGGCATGGGATATCCAACCGCCAACGTGCCGATGCCGAAAGGCACGGCGCTCGGGCATGGGATCTATGCCGTTCGCGCCCACGTGGAGGGCAGCACGCACGATGCAGCGGCCTATCTCGGTACACGGCCGACGTTCGACGACGGGATGCCTGTGCTCGAAGTATTCCTGCTCGACTTCGACGACGATCTCTACGACCGGGAGCTGGACGTCGAATTTGTCGGGTTCATCCGGGGAGACAGGAAGTTCGACAGCCCGGAGGCGCTGATCCGTCAGATGGAGGAGGACGTGGCGAAGGTTCGCGAGGTCCTGAAAGCTGCGCCTTAGCGCGAATCAACGCCTCATCCCGGATCGGTGCGCCGTTGCTGCGGGTGACGGGACGTCCCGCGGTTGCTAGAACGCGGGCAAATCATCGACCGAACGAAAGACCTGATGAAGATGGCGAAGGATAAAGGTGCTCTGAGCGGCGCGCCGGGTGAACCCCAGGCAGGGGGCCGGCCGGACGGGGAAGGCGGACGCGACTGGGGTGCGACGCTCTTTTTGCCGAAGACAGATTTTCCGATGCGGGCCGGCTTGCCGGACCTGGAACCGAAGCTATTGAACCGCTGGGACGAGATCGGGCTCTACGACGAAATCCGCAAGCAGTCGAAAGGGCGGCCGAAATTCGTGCTGCATGACGGCCCCCCGTACGCCAACGGCAACATTCATATCGGGCATGCGCTGAACAAGATCTTGAAGGATCTCGTCGTCAAATCGCAGCAGATGCTGGGGTTCGATTCCAACTATGTCCCGGGATGGGACTGTCACGGGCTTCCGATCGAGTGGAAGATCGAAGAGCAGTACCGCGCTCGGGGCCGGAACAAGGACGACGTGCCGATCAACGAGTTCCGGCAGGAGTGCCGTGACTTCGCGGGCAAGTGGCTCGATGTCCAGCGCGAGGAGTTCAAGCGGCTCGGCGTCGTCGGCGACTGGGCGCGCCCTTATTCGACGATGGCGTTCCGCGCGGAAGCGACGATCGCGCGCGAGATCATGAAGTTTGCTCAGAACGGACTTCTGTATCGCGGCTCCAAGCCGGTGATGTGGAGCGTGGTGGAAAAGACGGCGCTGGCGGAAGCCGAAGTCGAGTACCAGGATTACCAGAGCGACATGATCTGGGTGAAGTTTCCGGTCACAGCGATCGGCGGCAGCGCGGATCAGGAAAAACTGATCGACGCCTCCGTTGTGATCTGGACGACCACGCCCTGGACAATCCCAGGCAACCGGGCAATCTCGTTCTCGTCGAAAATCTCTTACGGCCTCTATGAAGTGACCGCGGCACCGGAGGGCAACTGGGCCGCTGTCGGCGATCGGCTGGTGCTTGCCGACAAGCTCGCCGCTGACGTGATGAAAGCAGCAAAGGTCGACGGATACGAGCGGATCGCGGGCATTCCGGCCGGCGTCTTCAAAGACGGCGCGCCGACGTGCGCCCATCCGCTTCAGCATCTGGGCTATGACTTCGACGTACCCCTGCTCGACGGTGATCATGTCACCGACGACACGGGAACGGGCTTCGTGCATACCGCGCCGGGTCACGGTTCGGACGACTACATCATCTGGATGCAGAACCAGAAGGCGCTGCATGACCGTGGCATCGATACCTCCATCCCGTTCACGGTCGATGCCGACGGCGTGCTGACGAAGGCAGCGCCCGGCTTCACGGGCAAGCGCGTTCTCAAAGAGAACGGCGACAAGGGCGATGCGAACGACGCCGTGATCAAGGCTCTGGCGGAGGCCGGCAACATCATCGCACGCGGACGTCTGAAGCATCAGTATCCGCATTCATGGCGGTCGAAGAAGCCGGTGATCTTCCGCAATACGCCGCAGTGGTTCATCGCACTAGATGTGGCGCCTTCCGACTCCCCTGCGGGGAGCCGGCCGGAAGGCGCGGCCACGCTGCGACAGACAGCACTCAAGGAAGTGGAGCGGGTGCAGTGGGTGCCGGAGGTCGGGCGGAACCGCATCAACGGCATGGTCGAGACGCGGCCCGACTGGGTCGTGTCACGTCAGCGTGCCTGGGGCGTGCCGATCACGGTGTTCCGCAACAGGGAAACGGACGAGATCATCCCGAATGCGAAGTGGATGCATTCCGCCGAACTCGTCTCGCGTATCGAAGCGGCGTTCGCGGAGAGCGGTGCCGATGTCTGGTTTGACGAGGGCGCGAAAGAACGGTTTCTGGCTGGGCTCGTTCCGGAGGAGGAATTGGCTCTCTGGGAGCAGGTGCGCGACGTGCTCGACGTCTGGTTCGATTCCGGATCGACCCATGCGTTCACTCTGGAAGATCCCGTCGCATTTCCGGGCCTCAAAGGCATTTCGCGGCGCAGCCTCGTGAAGGGCGGACAGGACCGCGTGATGTATCTGGAAGGGTCGGACCAGCATCGCGGGTGGTTCCAGTCGTCGCTGCTCGAATCCTGCGGAACGCGCGGGTATGCCCCCTACGACATCGTCGTGACGCACGGTTTCGTGCTCGACGAGAAGGGGCAGAAGATGTCGAAGTCGCTCGGCAACGTCGTCGCTCCGCAGGAAGTGATGGCGAAGTCGGGCGCGGATATCCTTCGCCTGTGGGTCGCGGCATCGGACTACTCGGACGATCTCAGGATCGGGCCGGAGATCCTGAAGACGTTTTCGGAAACCTATCGCAAGCTGCGCAACACGATCCGCTGGATGTTGGGGGCGCTGGCGCATTTCGACCGGACCCAAGCCGTTTCGTTCGCAGACATGAAGCCGTTCGAACTGGAACGGCTGATGCTGCACCGGCTGAGCGAACTCGATCATGAGATCCGGCAGGCTTATGAAGCCTACGACTTCCGCAAGGTCGTGGCGCTGCTGTCGCATTTCATGAACACCGAGCTTTCGGCCCTCTATTTCGACATCCGCAAGGACACGCTCTATTGCGAGGCGCCATCGAGCATGAAGCGGCTGGCGGCGCTGACCGTGGTCCATTGCCTATGCGACGCGATCCTCAAATGGCTGGCGCCGATCCTGTCGTTCACAGCGGACGAAGCCTTCCAGCTGCATCGGCCGGACGAAGCGGCTTCGGTGCATCTGACGGCTTTCCCGAAGATCCCGCGGGACTGGCGCGACGACAATCTGGCTGCGAAGTGGGACCGGGTGCGCGAGGTGCGCGGCGCGGTGACGGCGGCGCTGGAACTGGAGCGCGCGGCGAAACGCATCGGCTCGTCCCTGGAAGCCGCGCCGATCGTCTACGTCGACGATTCGGACCTGATGAGCGGGCTCGACGGTGTGGACATGGCGGAGGTTTGCATCACGTCGGGTATCGAGGTGATCGCGGGGGCTTTGCCCGCGGACGCGGTGGTGGCGTCGGATGTAAAAACGGTCGGAGTGGTTCCCAAGCGCGCGGAGGGACGCAAATGCGCGCGCTCGTGGCGGATCACAACGGATGTTGGCTCCGATCCGGCCTATCCGGACCTTTCCGCGCGGGATGCGGCTGCCATGCGTGAGATCGACGGGCGCGTCGCCTAATCCTCAAAGGCCTACGCGAACCCGGACCACCACGATAGAAGCGTGTCGGCGGCCAGACCGAGAAATAGCGCGAAGCCCACGTCGCGATTGGACCGGAACCGGCGCAGGCAGTTTTTGGGATCGTCCACATCGAGCGTCGAGACCTGCCAGGAAAGCTGCAATCCGACGAGGGCGAGGGTCAGGAAGAAAATCAGATGCGCGCCACCCAGAAAGCCGGCGATCGTCCATAGAACGATCGCGATCGAATAGAATGCGCCGACCCAGGTCGGGCTATCCTCCCCGAACTTCAACGCCGTTGACCTGAGGCCGAGCATCAGATCGTCTTCGGTATCCTGGTGGGCGTAGATCGTGTCGTAACCGATGGTCCAGGCGACGGCGCCGAAGTAAAGGGCGATCGGAGCGAGTGACAGTGACCCTTCGTCCGCCGCCCATCCGACGAGTGCTCCCCAGTTGAAGGCGAGGCCGAGCACCAGTTGCGGCCAATAGGTGAAGCGCTTCATGAAAGGATAGACGAGGACCAGCAGTAGCGAGGATGCTCCAAGGAAAACCGTGAACCAGTTGAATTGGAGGAGCACCACGAGCCCGATGAACCCCAGGACTCCGACGAGGACGAGCGCGTCCTCGGGCGTCACCTGGCCGGACGGGATGGGGCGGTTTGCCGTGCGCGCGACCT
>JBLMYE010000162.1:0-3996 GCA_050258115.1 Deltaproteobacteria bacterium
CAAAGAAAGTGCGGAAGCCGAATGAGGAGCGAGCGCGATCAGCAGCGCGGCAGCCGAAACCGTCAGGCGCGCAAGCGACTTCGTCCGGTGCCGGATCTCTGGCCTCGTCGGAGCGCTGATCAAATCGGTTCCCCCACACTATGCCGGCTCGACGCTAAAAAAGTAACATCACCGGTAAATTTGCCCCGTCGTGCCCGGTGTGCCGTCGTCCAAATCCGAATGAGTCCTACCGCGATTCGCGGCCAAATCACTCGTCCCGGGGTTGCATTCGCGGTCGCGCGCCATAAGGCAGATTGCATTGACCCACGGCCGTTGCCGCAATCCCACACAACGGCTGACGTTCCGGGAGTAAGGGGAAGACCGGTCAGAAGACGAAGCGCTGCACGGGCGCAAGTCCCGGCAGAAAGGGTGCCATGGCATCGAAACCATCGCTCTCCGATACGGTTTCTCCCGTACGCTGAAAGACGACCGCGCGGCCCGATCTGCCGTCCGAGACTATGGCGACAAGGCGTCCGCCGTCCCTGAGTTGCCCGAGAAGGGCGTCCGGCACCGAGGCGACGGCTCCCTCCAGAACAATCGCGTCGAACGGCCCTTCCGAGGGATAGCCGGCGGCCAGGTCCCCGTTGACGACCGCAACATTGTCGGCACCGAGCGTCTGCAGTACGCGCGTCGCTTCCTGTGCGAGGCCGGCGTCGCTCTCGACCGCAACCACGGTTTGCGCAAGACGGCCCAAAATCGCCGCCGAGTAGCCCGTCGCGCAGCCGACGTCGAGCACGATGTCTCCGGGTTCGATCCGCGCCAACTGAAGCAGTTTGGCGAAGGTCCGGGGGGCTAGCATAACCCGCCCACTTGCGGGGCCGGCCGTGTCCACGGGCAGATCGATGTCGAGATAGGCGAGGCTGCGACGCGCCGCCGCGACGAACGCTTCGCGAGGCACCGCGTTCATGGCGCGCGGAATGCGCCGGTCGGTCACGTCGCTCGGCCGCACCTGCGATTCGACCATGTTCAAACGCTGGAGCGAAAGATCGGAGGACATGTCGGATTCCCGTATCATGGAGCCAGCAAGGCATAGCGGAGGCTCGGCAGGCGGCCCATACCGCAATTTGCCCTAGAGGGCTATCGAGAGGCGCGCCAGGAAACGGCTGCTTTTCGGCGGGGCTTCCCTTGTGCCGGCTTCCGCTCCCGTGCTAGTAGGCCCCTCCCGGATGAGATCACGGCCGCACCGGCCACAGGACCGCGCCACCGCCGTCGCGGGTTAGCTTCTTCCGGATCAGAGGCCACGTGGCGGAGTGGTGACGCAGCGGACTGCAAATCCGCGTACCCCGGTTCAATTCCGGGCGTGGCCTCCAACACTTCCTGTGGGAACCAGGGAATCCGAAGTCTGGACGCGGGGCTGAACGGCGCCCGGGGCCGCGCGGGGAAAATTTGGCCGACAGGCAAGCGCGGCCGCTCTGCGGTCTCCAGTTCGAGAAGTTTTCTGAAGCTTTCACGACGGTCTCCAATTCCCGAGGATGGCGCTCTCGGTCCGTATGCCGGGCGTCGTCGGCCTGATCGCGATCATGCGCGTCACGGGCGAATTCGGTCAGACGGTCTATGGCGGGCGGCCTCGTGCCACTTCGAGAGGTTGGCTTTGTGCTGGCTATGCCGTTTGGGCTCGTGACGGCCGTGGTCCTCTGGTACGCCCTGCGCGAAACAGAAGGCTGCCGCTTGGCTTCATCAAACTCGACCGCTGGCCGGTGTGATTCCCCCTGAATGTCAGGCCTTAACCCGAGCCCGCCGCAATAAGAAACGAACTTGAAACGTCGCGGCAATCGGCTGGCGAGGGCCGCAGATCGCGACCGAAAAAGCACTTCTCTCCCCGGCCCGCTTCTGCTAATCACCCCCGGCGCATTGTTCGCGCCTGTTCCGCGGTAGCTCAGTGGTAGAGCATCCGACTGTTAATCGGACGGTCGTAGGTTCGAGCCCTACCCGCGGAGCCAAAGCCCTCTCCTCGATGACCCCCGTTGCCGATCAGGCGGGGCGGTTCAGTTCGCGGTCGAACGGTACCGCAGCCCCTCCCGGCGTCAGACTTTCGTTACGGGAGGAATGACCCACGATCCGTCGAGGATCGAAGGGTTGTTCTCGTCGGGCCAGTAGAGACGCATCATCAGGCAGAACTTGTCCTTCGGGGCCGGAAGCCAGTTGGCCTCCTTGTCTGCTCCGGGGCTCTCGTTCTGGATGTAGATGATCAAGGAACCATCCGCCTCGAACTTCGGGTTGGTTCGCATGCTCATGGAGTAGCGATTGATCGGGTTCTCGATGAAGAACATGTTTTCATCGTACATGGTCAGAGACCAGAAGCCTTGCACCGGCGGCAACTGCCCCTTCTCGAAGCGCATCGTATATTTGTTCTTCCCGTCGTAGCTCGACAGGAGCGACGGCTTCAGCGACGTCGGATAAACGGCGTCCTGCGGACGATTTGCGCCAAGCCCGATGTAGGTGACCAGGGCACGCTGGATGTAGTTGGTGCCGTAAAGGCCGGTCTTCGTCGTGAAGGTCCAACCGTTGACGCGCGACATGTCGCCGTCGCGGCTCATGAAGTGCAATTGGATCCTGGTTTGCGAAAGTTTGGGCAAGTGGTCTGCCCAACGGCGGTCGACGGCCTTGGGATCGAAGTCCTGACCCGGAACGAGGCCGATGCTCTTGAATCGCTCGATCGCGGGCGCGTCGGCGGCTGCCGGCGGGTTGCGCTTCAGCAGTTCGGCGAGCAGCGTGAAATACTCCACCGTCGAGAGCTTGTTCACCTGATCGCGAACGGGCGTCTTCATGTCGATGGAGGGATCGACCTTGCCTTCCGGTGCCTTGTAGTCCTTGCCATAGGTGCTCAACGGCTGAAGTTTGAACTGATCCTGGAGCGCGTGGACTTCCTTGTAGTCCTCTGGTGTGCCGGTGCAGTAGATGCGGCCAAGCAGCCAAACGATGCTCGTCGGCGATTTCAGCTGCATCATGCCCGCGGGGACGGCGCCGGACCAATTGGGGCCGGTGATCAGAAAAGTCTGGGCGTCCGTGCCGGTGGTGCGTTTGCCGGGCACCTGGAACACGTCCGTCCAACCGCTCAGAAACGGCAGCAGAAAGTAGCGGCCCTTGAAGTCAGGCGTGCTCAAGACCCACGGCTCGTCGCCGACATCAAAGAACGACGTCGTGTAGAGTGTGTCGGCGTTCGGTGCGGTGACATCGCGGAATTGGGCATTGGGATACTCCCGCAGCTTGATGATCTGCCCCATCGGAGCCCGTGTGCCTTCGGGCTTGGCCACGTTCGTGATCACGCGGCGAGTCATCTCCATCGTCACCAGTGGGTAGCCGTAGATGTAGGCTTCTGACGCCGTAGCAAAATCTTCGCTGCCCTGGATGAGGTCCATGAGCGGGCCTTCCCATGCGGAAGCGGAGGTGGCGTAGGCGGTCGTCGTCAGGAGGGAAAATCCACTCAACGCTTCGCGGCGGGTAAGCTGCATGGCACGTCCTTAAAAGAAATTTCGATTACCTTTCAAGCTTGGGGCTAGGCGACCATTCTTGTCCAGATCATAATTTGGTCATATCGGCTGACGACCCGCATCCGGGTCCGGGCATGCGAAGTCGGCAACGGCGCGTGCCGTGCGGGACGAGGATTTTGTTCGTCCAGGCAGGCGATCGTTCAGGGGGCCAGACCGCCAGAGGGCGGCGGCGGGGCGTCCGGATCCACGGCCTGAGCCGCCGCGGCGAAGGGCTGGCCGTCACGATTGTAGATATCGGTGCGGAACTGCACCTGGCCGTTCTGCTCCGCCCAGGCGGTTATGTAGGTGAAGTACACGGGAATGGGCCGCGTCAGCTGCAGGTCGAGGGGGAGGCCGGCCTCGATGACCGCTTCCACCTGATCGGGATTTTCCCAGCCGGGTTCATACCTCGCGATCCAGGACACCAGCTTGAAGACGTCCTGGACGCGGACGCATCCGGCGCTGAAGGCGCGGGCGCGCTGGTCAA
>JBLMYE010000163.1:0-2921 GCA_050258115.1 Deltaproteobacteria bacterium
GCACCAGGATGAAACCGGACAGTCTTTTCAACATCCTCGTACCTGTTCGCGAATGTTCGCCTCTCCACTCTTCTTTCTTGCGCCCCGGATGGCGCCTGGGGATAGCGGGGACAGATGCGCAGCCAGCACCCTGTCATGCCCGGCCAGGATGCCGAATCAGAGCACGGTCCCCCGCATGGACGTTCATCGCGTTCCGATCAGTCGCGTGTCCCGTCCAAGTGAGCGTCCCTAGTTTTGCTCCGGGGGCGGGACGCCAGAGGGGGTATACATGTTGCTTCCTGTTGCTTTCGAAGTGAAGACGGCTCGCCCGATCGCGGCGGTAAGCCTCGTGGCCTTGCTATGTACAGCGTGCGCCGCCGGATCAGATCCGTCGCCGCTCGCCTTGTCGGAAACCAGTAGCGCGGCAGAACCCAGCACGCTCACCACGAGTTCTGTGGCGGTACAGGATTTGCCGCCCGCTTCGTCCACGCCGGCCGGCGTTCAGGTCGCCGATATCGATGCTTCACCGGCCGCCGCAAACGCCATCCGGCAAGCACGGGCTCTTCGCACGTCCGGAAAGAAGAGGGAAGCGCTGGACCTCCTCGAGAAGACGGGCGGCTCGGACAAGGACCCCGCGCTAGTCGGCGAACGTGGTCTTCTCGCCCTGGAACTGGGGCAGGTCGACAAGGCAGTCGCTCTTCTGGCTCGCTCGCAGAACCCTGGCAAGCCGAATTGGCGGATGCAATCCGCTTACGGCGCCGCGCTTTCCGCTGCCGGCCGTCAGAAGGAAGCTCAGGCTGAATTCTCAAAGGCTCTTGCCGCAGCGCCAGGCCAGCCTTCGATCCTGAACAATCTTGCGTTGAGCTATGCCCTGGAAGGCCGCCACGAGGACGCGGAGAAGACCCTTCGGCAAGCCTCTGCCCAGTCGGGCGATCCGCAAGCGCGCCAGAATCTCGCCCTCATCCTAGGTCTGAAAGGCAAAACCGGCGAAGCACGCGCCATCACCGAATCCGTGCTCCCAGCCGACAAAGCCAAAGACAATCTGGCCTACTTCGACACGCTCGCCCGGACGCGGGTTTCATCAGCCAGCCCGGCCGACATGCCGCCGCTCGTCAAGTCCGCAAGCGCATCAACCGACAGGCCCATCATGCAACTCGGCTTGACGGAATAGCGGAGAGGCCACATCCGGCGGATTGTCTTCAGGCCCTGGGCGTCAGCCCGCCATCGTCTTCGTCGCTCTCGCCCATCGCGGCCTCGTAGACTTCGTACGCCGAACCGGAATTGAGAAGCGCGATGCCCAGGCCGACGATCACGTCCGGCCAAACCGAATTGAGCGCCGCCGTGGCAAGACCCGCAACGATGATGGCAACATTGGCCGCCACGTCGTTACGGGCCGACAGAAACGCCGCGAGCGACAGGCTGCCGCCGTGATGGCGAACGCGCGACAGTAGGTATGCGCACAGAGCATTGACGAGCAGCGCACCGGCGCCGGCGAGCGTGAGAAGCGC
Organism: Deltaproteobacteria bacterium; assembly: GCA_050258115.1. Classification (GTDB taxonomy): domain Bacteria; phylum Pseudomonadota; class Alphaproteobacteria; order Rhizobiales; family Hyphomicrobiaceae; genus JAGVSR01. Next base: position 1,488 of record JBLMYE010000163.1, read on the forward strand.
CGGATCCGGAACGGTCGGCGCATTGAATTTCTCCCATGCCGTGTAGACCGCCGCCAGTCCCGGCACGAGAAGACAGAATGCAAGGAACAACCCGACCGCCCTACGGCGCCGCGCCGTCCACCCGAGAGCGACGAGCACCAGCACATTCACGGTGGCATCTTCGAGAAAATCGATGCTGTCGGCGAACAGAGCAACCGAGGCAATGGCGACGGCGACGGTGAATTCGACGAAGAAGTAGCCAAGATTGAGCGCGGCGACGGCGGCGACCGTCCGCTTCAGGACCCGTCGCTCGTTATCGGGTGAAGAGTGAAGCAACGGCTGCTCCCACAATTGGGCCGTCACGTCCGGCCAGCGACCTGACCCATCACGTCGCCGGCCGCTCTTAGGCGATCACGGCCCCGACTGCAACGCCGTCACTAGCGGGTGGTCGCTTTTGGAGCGGGCGCTGCGGCGGCGGCTGCATCTTCCTTGCTGTTCGCAGTGCCCGTGTAGCTCGACCAGGCCGCAGACCGCCGTTCGGACGACCGCGGGGTCTCAGGCTGCGGCACCTGAAGATCCCGAGCATTCGCCACCGTCAGAGCAAAATTGCGCTGCGTTGCACAGCCGAAGTTGTTGTACGGCAAGCGTTCCCTGTTCTCGCCGAGATTGGTAGCCCAATCGCCGCATTGAGGTGGAACGGCGACGGCCTTGTCGTACGCGAGCTTGACCGCCGGCCCCGCCGACGTGCTGATGTTGTGCCGGCTCATCTGGATCGCGTCTCCATCGATACCGGCATCGACCAGGATGCTCTCGACTTCCCGCACGGAGCGAGATGCGGCCAGATGCGCGCCCGCGCCGCGTGGCGCCGAAAGCTGCAACCGCCCGGTCCCTTCCTTCCTGTAGCGGTCGACGAAGCGAACGACATCGGCCTGCTGATTGGCGCTCAAGCCCCCCGAAGGCGGCACCTCGACAAGCAACGCCTCGGTCTGCGCCGCATAGCCGATTGGATGGCGCTTCGGCGGTTCGTTCAACTCCGCTGCCGTATAATCGTCGAGCCGCGTGCATGCCGACACAGACACGGCCGTTGCGGCGATTGCGACCACCATGGAAAGCTTCAGGCACCCGCGGAGATGCCGCGCGTTCTCGACCGAACGGGTCATCCCTTCACCCCTGGATATTCGATGATGTAGCCATAGTCTCCGCGATAGCGGTGGTTGGCGGGATCGCTGCCCGTCCCGTACACACGATTGATGTGCCCGAAGAACAATTCCTTGAGTTCGCTCTCTGGGGCATAGCCATCGCCGGGACGCGCGACCTCCTGCGCCGAGCTGTGCGTCGCGATATACGGACTGACGAGAATGACGAGTTCAGTTTCGCGGCGCCGATAGTCGTTGGAGCGGAACAGGGCACCAAGCACCGGTAGGTCCTTCAGTGCCGGCGTCCCTTCGACGCTCT
>JBLMYE010000164.1:0-5858 GCA_050258115.1 Deltaproteobacteria bacterium
GAGACGATCATGTTCCGCAGTTTATTTTTGGCCGGGCTGGCCTTGGTTGCCGCCGGCGTCATCAGTATTGCACAAGCGCAGGATCTCGTCGGCGTCGCGATCGAGAACCTCGATACAAGCAAGGACGGAAGCGCGACGATCGATGTCAGCAAGGCGCCCGGCGCGTTTCGCGGCATCCGCGTCAAAAACAAAGGCGATACGCTCATCGATCTCAATCGCATCCAGATCGTCTATTCCGACGGATCGGTTCACAATGAAGACCGGCAGATCGACCTGAAGAAGGGAGAGCGCAGCCGTGAAATCGCGGCGGGGACGGCCGACAAGTTCATCGACAAAGTAAACCTGACGTGGAAGGCGTCGAGTGGCAGCGGTAAACTTCAGGTGCTCGGATTACAGACCCGCGAGGGAAGCAAACTGGAGCGCCCGAAGACTCCGGCGACTGGAGATATCTCGGCACAACCCGACGACGGCAAGCCGGCCCCCGGCAAGCCGGGTCCAGTTGCCGATGGCAACGATGTGATGTTCGGATACCAGAACGTCGGCTTCGGAATCGATCGCGACGTCATCAAGGTCGGCGGCGAAATCGGCAAGTTCGACCGCTTGCGGCTTCGCGTCCTGGGCAATGACGTTCACATCAACACGCTCAAGGTCGTCTACATGGACAGCACGGAAAAGGACCTGGCCGTCGACGCCGACGTGCGCGCCAATTCACGCACCTCATGGCTTGAGGTGGATGGCGACAAGTTCATACGCGAAATCCAGATGACCTATCGCTCCAAGCCGAACTTCAAAGGCCAGGCGCGTATCGAAGTGACCGGCCAATACGCCGACGGCTGGCTCGGTCCGAGCGGCGAAGGCAAGAAGTACAACGCCGGGTGGGTGCTGCTTGGCGCTCAAACCGCCGGCTTCACAGGCTTCGACAAGGATACGATCACCGTGGGCAAGAACGAGGGCGGCTTCACGAAGCTCAGGGTGGTGGCCAAGGATCGCGCGATCACACTGCGCGAGGTGCGCGTGGTCTTCTTCAATGGGCCCGATGAAGTCTTCACGATGCGCGAGCGCATCGATCCCGGCAATCCCTACGGTCCGCTGGAGTTCAAGGGCGGCCGCTCGGCGATCAAGGAAATTCAGGCCAAGTATCGCTCGCGCTTCGACCTTGCGAAGGGCCTGAAGAATCTCTTCGAGGGCACCCCCGCTGTCGTCGAAATCTGGGGACAACATTGAACGCCTGACAACTCAGAACTGCATCGGGAAGGGGCCGCGTGCGCGCGGCCCCTTTTGCCATCCTGGCCATGTCCAGCTTGGCGATCGCTTCTTGGAATTGATCTAAATCACTGCCCCCGCAGGCGCCGCAGCGCAGCAAATGCTGGAGACCTGCGGCACTCTGCTCACAGGTTCGCCGGAATAGTGCTGCGAAACTGTGCGAGAACGATCGGACATCTCGCCCGCCTATGCCGAATATGCTAGGCGCCACTATATTGGCAACCGATCAACCCTGAAGCTTATCCGGATTAAATGCCTCAAGCTTATGCCGCCGCGCAGGCTGCGCCCCGTCCCCGTCTTCCTGAAGCACATCCCATTCCCACCGCCGCCGAAAAGCGGGCCGCGTTGAAGGGCCAGGCCATGAAGCTCGCGCAGCACTGCGCGAAGTATCGCGGCGCCGACAACCGCAAGGCCGTGGTGCAGCTTCTCACGACGATCGTGCCGTTCCTCGCCATCGTAACGGCGATGTTCCTCACGGTGCAGCAAAACTACTGGGCGACGCTGCTTCTCGCGATCCCCGGCGGGCTGCTCGTCGTGCGCTTCTTCATCATCCAGCACGATTGCGGACATGGATCGTTCATGTCCACAAGTGCGGCCAATACCTGGATCGGCCGCGCCATGAGCCTCATCACCGTCACGCCATATGGCCTGTGGCGGCGCGAACATGCCCAGCACCATGCAACGTCGGGACATCTGGAGAAGCGTGGCGTCGGCGATATCGACACGCTGACCGTGGAGGAATGGAACGCGCTCTCGCCGCTCGGCAAGGCGCGCTACCGGCTCTATCGCAACCCGTTTTTCCTGTTCGGCATCGGCGTGCCGTTCTATTTCATGATCATTCAGCGCTTTCCCTGGTTTCATCCCTATCCGGCGCGGGAGACGTGGAAGAGCGTGATAGGTCTCAACGCCGGGCTTGTGCTGTTCTACGGCACAATCGGCGCTTTCACGGGTTACTCAAACCTCTTTTTCGTCGTCTGGCCGCTGCTGCACGTCGCCTCCGCCGTGGGCGGTTGGCTGTTCTTCATCCAGCATCAGTTCGAGGAAACCGTCTGGGAAGGAAGCGACGACTGGACCTTCCAGGTCGCGGCGCTCTACGGAAGCTCCTATTATGCGCTGCACCCCGTGCTGAACTGGTTCACAGGCTCGATCGGCCTGCACCATATCCATCACCTGAACAGCATGATTCCGAACTACCGCCTGCAGGACTGCCTGGATGCGAGTCCGGAGTTGCGGACCATGAATCGCATCACCCTCTGGGACAGCTTTGGCTGCGCGCGGTTGAAACTGTGGGACGCCAAGCAGCGCCGGTTGGTAACCTTCGCTGAAGCGGCGGCGTGAAGCGCACTTTGGATTTTCAGGCGGCGCCGATACGCACGGCGTAGGCTTCCGGCGCAATGAGGGCGAGCTTCGGCTCGCCCCATTTTATTTTGACGGGCGCGGTGCCGAAGCGGTCGCCGTCGATCTGAACTGCGGCGGGGAAGTCGGACGTGATCGTGACCTCGGTTGCCGACCAGATCGCGATGCCAGGAAGCCTCTCGATCGCGCCCATTCCGAGTGCTGTTAGATGCGCCAGACGGCGGGCGATGCCACCGCGCGGCAGCAGGTAGACGACAAGACCGGAGCGATGAAGACCGGCCTGTTTCGACAATTTGAAAGAACCGCCGTAGCGGCGTGCATTCGCCACGAGAACCCAACCTGCTTCTGCTTCGCGGCCGCCGTCCGCAACGACGTGCAAGCGGGGCTCGACGCCCGTCAGCGCCGTCAAGACCGGCCGTGTGTAGGCGGGCTTGCCCCATTTCTGCTTCGTCTTGAGGTCCAGACGGCGCACCGTTTCGCCATCGAAGCCGATGCCAGCCATGAGATAGAATGGATCGCCGTTGGCACGTGCGCCGGCCGTCGTGATCACCGGGCCGTGCCGCAGCGTCTCGGCGATGCGCGCGGGGGAACGCGACAACCCGACTTCCTCGGCGAGCACGTTGCCGGTGCCGCGGGGTATGATGCCGATGGGCAGAAGGCCGGACGGCATGCGAGACGCCACGTGACGCAACGTGCCGTCGCCTCCGGCTGAGACGATGGCATCGAAATCGTGCGCAACCCGTTCCCAGTCGAGAGTCTCGAGGTCTTCTTGCGGAGACTGGCGAACAACATCGCAGCCCTCGCGCTGGAGGATCGTCACGACGTCATCGGTGATCGTGCGGCGCGCGAGGCCTGCGATGGCATTCTCATAGAGCAGGAAACGCGTTCGATTCGGGCGCTCCACCAGGCCGCCGCTGTTTTCGTTCATGTTTGTGACAGGGCCTCCGGCCGCGCGCGTCATCCGGCGCACATTCCCTAAAGCCCGGGTAATTTCAAGGCGCGGCCGTTACATTCATGGACTGCCCGGACCGTCGCCTCCCGACAAATCCCATATTTTGAACCGTACCCGGCCCGTTGCACTCATGGCCTCGACGACGGCCATGTTGTCGAACCCATCGAGCCGGGCCTGCATAGCGTGAACAAGTTCGTGCTCGCCAGGAACACCCATGGGCACCAGGACCGGACGGCGGCGGTTTCCGCCGAGCAGAAGCCAGAACAATTCGGTGGGCTCGGCCGTCGCGTCTCCGGACACGATGGCAACGGCCTCCAGATCCGACCAAGCGATCGACAGGGGAACGGCGCCGGGAAATTTGAGCGTAATCAAATCTCCGTCGCTGATCACGTGAACGCCTTGCGGCTCGGACGCCAGGACCGGCCTCTCAGACTTTTCCTTCACGAATTTCCGGCGCAGCCAATCGAGCACGGCAAGATCCTCGCGTGGCAATCCGCAGCCGCAGCTTTAATTCGGCTTCTCACAGTACGTCTATAGCGATCAGCGGGAAACCCTCGGCGCGCGGCGGTTTAAGACTAAAAAATGGAAACGTCCGGAGCGGTGGCTCCAGGCGTTTGCCTCGTCCGGTTCGATAAATCGCGGTTCAGCTACGCGGCGGCGGCGGGGTCGAGCCCGGGGCGTGCGTTGCGGACTTCGGCATCCACGAGCGTCTCGTATTTCGCGAAGTTCTTCTCGAACATGCCCACGAGCGCCTCTGCGGTCGCGTCGTAAGCTTTCGGATCGGTCCAGGTCTCGCGCGGGGTGAGAAGTTTCGGATCGACACCCTGCAACGACAGCGGAACCTGGAACCCGAAGAGAGGATCGGTCCGCATGGGTGCGCCTTTGAGAGCGCCCGACAGGGCCGCGTTCAGAAGTGCGCGCGTGACCTTGATCGGCATGCGGCTGCCCGTGCCGTACTTGCCGCCGGTCCAGCCGGTATTGACGAGCCAGCAATCGACGCCGTGTTCAGCGATGAGACGGCGCAGAAGCGTACCGTATACGGCCGGATGGCGCGGCATGAACGGTGCGCCGAAGCAGGTGGAGAAGGTCGCCTGCGGTTCGGCACCCATACCCTTCTCCGTGCCGGCTACCTTGGCGGTGTAACCGGAAAGGAAATGATAGACGGCCTGCGCGGGCGTGAGTTTCGCGATGGGCGGGAGCACGCCGAACGCATCGGCCGTGAGCATGACGATATTCTTCGGATGGCCGGCAGTGCCCGTCGGGCTGGCATTTGCAATGGCATCGAGCGGATAGGCAGCGCGCGTGTTCTCCGTGAGGCGCCCGTCGTCGAAGTCGGTGGCGCCGCTGGCGGCATCGAGCGCGACGTTCTCGAGCACGGTGCCGAAGCGGCTGGCTGCGGCGTAGATCTCGGGTTCAGCCTCCTTGGAAAGGCGGATCGTCTTGGCGTAGCAGCCGCCTTCGAAATTGAAGATCCCGTTCTCGGACCAGCCGTGTTCGTCGTCGCCGAGTAGCGTCCGGTTGGGATCGGCAGAGAGCGTCGTCTTGCCGGTCCCGGAGAGGCCGAAAAAGATCGCACTGTCGCCGTTGCTGCTGACATTGGCCGAGCAATGCATCGGCATGACGTTCTTCTGCGGCAGGCGGTAGTTCAAGTAGGTGAACACGCTCTTCTTGATTTCGCCGGCGTAGGACGTGCCGCCGATCAGCACGATCCGGCGCGTGAGGTTGACCGCGATGACGGTTTCACTACGGGTGCCGTGATAGTCGGGCGCGGCGCGGAACGACGGCAGGGCGACAATAGTAAGGCCCGGCTCGAAACCTTCAAGATCGCCGGGCGCGGGCCGGCGCAGCAGATTACGGATGAAGAGTGCGTGCCAGGCATATTCGCAGAACACCCGTGTCGGCAGGCGATGCACGGGGTCGGCACCGGCGAAGAGGTCCTGAACGAAGAGTTCCTTCAGCTTGGCGAAGGCGAGGAAGTCGTGAAGCAGGCGGTCGAACTGCTCTTCGGTCATCGACTTGTTATTGTCCCACCAGATCGCGGGTTCGGTGTCGGCATCGCGGACGATGAACTTGTCGTTGACGCTGCGGCCGGTGTGTTGACCGGTTTCCACAACGAAGGCGCCGGAGGCCGCGAGGCGGCCTTCGTTGCGGCGGATCGCGGTTTCGACGAGTTCTGGGGTCGAATTGTTGATGGACAGCTTGCGGCAGGCGTTCAGCGGGAAGATTTCAGTCGACATCGGAAACCGGGCTCACATCTTTGAAATTGAGCCGCGCGTCCGTCTGGGCG
>JBLMYE010000165.1:0-8696 GCA_050258115.1 Deltaproteobacteria bacterium
CGCAAGTTCTTCGCTCGGCCGTTAGACGCCAAGATGAAGTCGTACATCGGTCTGTCGCAATCGCATTCCGGATATGTGCCCCCGGGAGAAGAGGTGTTCTACGGACAGAAGCCCGACCGGAAGGAGGCCTTCGACGTCTCCCTGGATGTTCCAGCCAATGATCCCGACGTTCTGTCGGGTCAGGCGCCGATGCTTGGCCCGGTACAATGGCCGGACGATCCGGAGTTCAAATCCGCGGTGGGCCGATATTACGCTGAGGTTTCCGAACTCGCGCGCACGCTCTTTCGCGGTTTTGCCCTCGCTCTCGACCTGCCCGAAACCTATTTCGAACCTCACCTTAAAAAACCGCCGAGCCAGCTCCGCCTCATCCACTACCCCTATGCGCCCGACGCGCCGGCGGATGAACCTGGAATCGGGGCCCACACCGACTACGAGTGCTTCACCATTCTGTGGCCGACGGCACCGGGGCTGGAGGTGATGAACGGAGCCGGCGAGTGGATCGACGCTCCGCCGATCGACGGCGGGTTCGTCATCAACATCGGCGACATGCTGGAAGCCTGGACGAACGGAACGTTCGTCGCCACTTCGCACCGGGTCCGCAAGGTGAAGGAGGAACGCTATTCGTTCCCTTACTTCGCCGCGTGCGACTACCACACGGTCGTCGCGCCGCTGTCTCAGTTCATCGCACCTGGCGAAAAGCCGAAATTCGAACCTCTGGTCGCGGGCGACCATCTTCTGGCCCAAACCGCGCAAACCTTCCAATACCTCAAGAACCGCATAGAGGCCGGCACGTTCAAACTACCGGAAGGCGCCCGCAAGCTGTCGAGCTTCGGCCAGGAAGCCATTCATGCGAGCGCCGCGCGATGACGTTGGAGGAGATCGCCGCGGCACAGTCCAGCACCGGCACGCAACGCGTGCCGGATTGGGCGCTTGGATGCGTGCGAAGGCGCTCGATCACTTTCGCAACCGGCGTGGAGGACCGCGAGACGCGCGTATTCTGGACACAGGCTCACGGGATGACCGGAGACATTAGGGTCAATCCTGCCCGTCCCAGGATCCCGGCCGATACAAAACTCTCCGCGCTCGACCACGAGACTCTCATCCTCCTCGCTGGCGTCGAAGGTGGCGTCGCGACAACGTCTTGGAACGAGCCGGTGATGTCCTGGGCGGACTGGATCGGCTTTCAACCATATGACAAGTACCCGGAGCCGGGACTGATGCGGCGTATCGGTGACTGCATGATCGAATTCGCGCCGTCCGGAGCCTACGTGGAAGACTGGCGTTTCCTGCCGAGTGAACCAGGTCTCCTCGCCGGTCTTCGACTCGAAGCCGAAATCGACAACGCGGGCAAAGAACATCGCCGGCAGGGCGGTCTCGTCATCGCCGGCGATCACGCCATCCGCACGCTGGCGCGCCGCGACGAACTTGCGCCCGGAACCCGCGCGCAGGACTTTGTCCGTACCAGCGGCGATCCGGTGGCCGCTCTGGAACGCGTTTTCGACTGTACCACGGACTACGCCGTGCGCGACGCAGGCACCTGGACCATTGAAGCCTCGACCGATCCCCGCCGCGAGAAGAAATCGATCTCCCTGCTGGGGACGCTCATCGAGAGCGGGCGTCCGGGACCGCTGATTGAAGCCGTGGCCGACGATCCGCATGTTTCGCGCCGGATCTGGCGCATCGACAGCCTCGAGGCCGGCCGTCTCTTCCCCACCTCAACACCGCTCGCCCCCAGCGCACGCTCCTGGCTCGATCGTGAAGCCGACACGTTGCTTCTTCCGCTGCAAGAAACAGAACCACGAAAGGTGGCCTGATGCGCATCATCAACCGGCATCCGAGCCGCGGCCTCTACTACTTCCTCGCGGCCTTACCGTTCATCGCTCTGGCCGTGGCCTATTCGATAGGCAGCTATCAACGCCTCAGCGTCAATCCGGCCGACAAGATCCTGCCCTCCGTCACGCAGATGATGACGGCCATGAACGAACTCGTCTTCGTTCAGGACAAAAGAACGGGCGACTATCTCTTCTGGTCCGATACGGCGATCAGCCTCTGGCGTCTTGCCTGCGGCATGGGAATCTCGATCGCCGTATCTCTCGTTCTCGGCATAGCGGCCGGCTTCATTCCCTGGGTGCGCGCACTCGTTCAGCCTTTCGTGGCGGCTTTCTCTCTGATCCCGCCGATCACGATTCTTCCGATTCTGTTCATCCTGGTCGGCCTGGAGGAAGCCTCGAAGATCACACTCATCGCAGTCGGTACGGCCCCGCTGATGCTGCGGGCTGTCGCGCTCGCGGTCGAAGAAATCCCGCGCGAACTCATCGTGAAAGCACAGACCCTCGGCGCCTCCACATGGCAGATGGTGACGCGGGTCGTGCTTCCACAGGTTCTGCCGAAATTGATCGTGGCGACGCGCTTCGCCCTCATCCCCGCGTGGATCTTTCTGATCTCGGCCGAAGCCATCGCAGCCGTCAGTGGGCTCGGCTATCGCATCTTTCTGGTGCGCCGCTTCCTGTCCATGGATGTAATCATCCCCTACGTCATCTGGATCACGCTCCTCGCATGGCTCATGGACATCGCACTTGCCACGTTGCAGCGCCGCCTCTTCCCCTGGTTCCAACCGGAGCAGAAATCATGACCTCCGTCGTTCTCGACCGCGTATGGAAGGAATACGGCGATCAGATCGTGCTCGAAAACATAGATCTCAAGATCGAAAGCGGATCTTTCGTCGCTCTTGTCGGCCCCTCCGGCTGCGGCAAGACCACACTGCTCAGAATGCTGCTTGGCGAAGAAAGGCCGACGAGCGGCAGGATCCTCCTCGACGGCGTTCCCCTGAAGCCCGAACCCGACTGGGACCGCGGCGTCGTTTTCCAGCGCTATTCTGTGTTTCCGCATCTCACGGTTCTCGGCAACGTGCTAATCGGGCGAGAGTTCGAATGGTCCCGTTTCCTCGGACGCCTCTTCGGTGCAAAGCGGAAAGCCGCCGTGGACGATGCCCGCGCATTGCTCAAAGCTGTGGGCCTTGCCGAACATGAGAAGAAGTACCCGGCCGCCCTGTCCGGCGGCATGCAGCAGCGTCTTGCCCTGGCCCAGGCTCTCATGCGCAAACCGAAGGTCCTCCTGCTCGACGAACCTTTCGGAGCCCTCGACGCCGGAATCCGTGCCGAAGTCCACGCACTGATGACCGAGCTATGGATGGAACAGGGTATCACCGTCGTGATGGTCACTCATGATCTGTCTGAAGCGTTCCGCCTCGGCACGCGCGTGATTGCACTCGAGCGGCGCCGCAACCGTCCGGAGGAGAAGGAGCGCTACGGCGCGACCATTGCTCACGACATCGCGGTATGGCCACCCAAGAAGCAGAAGACCTTCAACGGAAGTGCCGTTCCAGGTGCTTCGAACCGCGTCACCGAGATCGCGCCGCTCAACTAGAAGAACAGTTCTTGCGGACAGGGACGGCCCTGTTCCGCTCACACGTCAGCCCCGGGACGGCCCGGAATAACAGCGCCGCAGCCTTCGCGGCCAGCACGAGGGAACCGGGCCATGTCCGCACGCATTCATGCCGCCACCATCACATCCGGCAAACACTGGTCGATGATCGTACGCCGCCATACGCGCCTCCGCCTCACCGATACGGACGGCGGGGCCAACGTCGGAATGCTGTTTTACAATCCGCAGAACCTTACCGAGCGGTACAACGCACCCGATACGCTCAAATGCCAGCACACGTTCCGGCTCACGGCGGGCCACTGCCTCTATTCCGACATGGGCCGGATCTTCTGCTCGATCACGGAGGATTCCCACGGCTGGCATGACACGGTGTGCGGCAACTCCACCAAAGCGAGCATTGCGCGCCGGTATGGTGACGCGCCCTACCAGACCCACCGCAACGACCGCCACCAGAACGGCCTCGACAGCTTCCTTGTCGAAGCGGCGAAATACGGCATGAGGCGGCGCGATCTGGCGGCCAACGTCAACTGGTTCAGCAAAGTTGCCGTCGACGAGGACGGCGTCATCTCGTTCGAGCCATCGGGGGCGCGGCCCGGCTCCCACGTCGAACTGCGCTTTGAGATGGATACGCTCGTCCTCCTTCACACCTGTCCGCACCCGCTCGATCCCGCCCCCGCCTATCCGAAGAAGACAATTCAATTGGAACTCTTCGAAGGCCCGCCTGCCGAAGCCGACGACCCATGCCGGCTCTCGGCAGCCGAAAACGGACGCGGTTTCGAGAACAACCGCATTTTCCACGCCTGCGGTTGTCACTGAGGAGGCCGGTGCGATGATCAAGGAAAGCCGTCTCCAGCCTGAGGCCGCAAGCTACCGCAGCGTCGTCCCCGCCGGTGAGTACTGGATGCACGTCGTCCGCAAAGGCGAAACGCTCCGGATTCTCGACCTGGAAGGAAACCAGGCCGCCGATACGCTCTTCTTCAACGCCGACGACCCGCACGAACGCTACTCGGCCTGCGATACGATCCGCGAACAGGGCAACGTTTTCATCACGGCCGGCACCGTCCTCCTGTCGGACCTCTGCCGCCCCATGCTGACCGTCACCGCCGACACGGTCGGACGCCACGATACCCTGGGTGGCGCCTGCGCGACGGAAAGCAACACGGTCCGCTACGCGCTCGAGAAGTTCCCCATGCACGCCTGTCGCGATAGCTTCCTGCTCGCGGTGGCGGAGAACGAACACTACGGCCTCGATAAGCGCGACATCGGCCACAACGTCAATTTCTTCATGAACGTCCCCGTGACGTCCGAAGGGGGGTTGACGTTCGCCGATGGCCTTTCCGCTCCGGGCAAATACGTCGAAATGCGCGCAGACATGAACGTCATCGTTCTGATCTCGAACTGCCCGCAACTCAACAACCCGTGCAACGCCTATAACCCGACCCCCGTCGAGGTCCTGATCTGGAAAGCGGGCGCATGAGCATGTTCAAGAAGGTTCTTATCGCGAACCGCGGCGCGATCGCCTGCCGCGTGATCCGCACCCTCGACCGGATGGGAATTGCAAGCGTCGCCGTTTACTCCGAGGCCGACAGGCATTCCCGCCATGTCTCCCTTGCCACCGAGGCCGTATGCATTGGACCGTCGGCCGCCGCGCAGAGCTATCTCGACGCCGGCCGAATCCTCGATGCAGCGCGCACGACTGGCGCGGAGGCCATTCATCCTGGTTACGGCTTTCTTTCCGAGAACCCCGAATTCGCGGAAGCCTGCTGCGAAGCCGGCATCGTCTTCATCGGTCCGACACCAACCCAGATGCGGGCCTTCGGATTGAAGCACAAGGCGCGCGAACTGGCCCTCGCCGCTGGCGTGCCCCTTGCCCCCGGTTCCGGCCTCATCGAGGGCCTCGAGAACGCCTACAGGGAGGCGGATCGCATCGGCTATCCCGTCATGCTGAAGAGCACGGGCGGCGGAGGCGGTATCGGGTTGCAGCTCATCGCGACGCAGGACGAGCTTGCGCCGATGTACGAGCGCGTGGCGCGTCTCGCACGCAACAATTTCAAGGATGCGGGTCTCTTTCTAGAGAAATATGTCTCCAAAGGCCGCCATATCGAGGTGCAGATTTTCGGCGACGGCAAAGGCAATGTAGTGGCACTCGGCGAGCGCGATTGCTCCGCCCAGCGCCGCAACCAGAAGGTCGTTGAAGAAACACCCGCTCCGCGATTGTCGGAAGCGACGCGAAGCGCGCTCTGGAACACCGCCGTGACGCTCGGAAAATCCGTCCACTACGCGAGCGCAGGGACGGTCGAATTTCTCTACGATGACGAAACGGATGCTTTCTACTTCCTCGAAGTCAACACCCGCCTTCAGGTCGAACACGGCGTGACGGAAGAGGTCACGGGTATCGATCTCGTCGAGTGGATGGTGCGTCAGGCAGCGGGCCAATGCCCGGTTCTCGACCAGTCGCGCATCGAACCCTGCGGGGCATCCATCCAGGTACGTCTTTACGCGGAAGACCCCGGCCGCGAGTTCCGCCCGAGCGCGGGTCTCCTGACACATGTGTCGTGGCCGCCCGATACCCGCATCGAGACCTGGGTCGAAAGCGGCAGCGAAGTGTCCCCCTTCTACGACCCCATGATCGCCAAGATCATCACCCGCGGCGCCACGCGCGAGGAGGCAATTGCAAAGCTGCAAGCGGCACTTGCCGCAACGCGCATCGGCGGCCTGGAGACAAATCTCGACTACCTTCGGCAGATCGCAGCGTCAGATGTCCTTGCCGATGGCGCGATGCTGACCAGCACGCTGGCGTCATTCCCGTACCGGGCCCCGACGATCGAGGTTCTCACCCCGGGAACCCAATCGACCATTCAGGATTGGCCGGGGCGGACCGGGTATTGGGCAGTCGGAGTCCCGCCATCCGGTCCCATGGACCACCTGTCATTTCGTTTGGCCAACAGGCTGGTCGCAAACGAAGAAGGAGCACCGGCTCTCGAAATCACCCTGGCCGGGCCCACACTCAAGTTCAACACCGCCGCGTGGATCGCGCTCACGGGCGCCGAGATCCCTGCGACCCTCGATGGTGAACCCGTCGCGATTTGGCAGCCCATTGCCGTCAAGGCCGGCTCCACGCTGAAGATCGGGACGGTCACCGGAGCAGGTGCACGCGCCTATCTCGCCGTCCAGGGCGGCTTCGATGTCCCGCTGTATCTGGGCAGCGCAGCCACCTTCACCCTGGGCAAATTCGGCGGCCATGCCGGCCGAGCACTTCAGCCCGGCGATATCCTGCACGTTGCCACGCCATGGTCGGCCGAACCCGCCAACAGCACTTTCCCAACGGCACTGCCTCAAGCCCTTCGCCCAGCCATGACACACGCCTGGGACATCGGCGTCCTTTACGGACCGCACGGCGCGCCCGACTTCTTCACCGACGGCGACATCGCCATGTTCTTCGGCACCGATTGGGAAGTGCATTACAATTCGAACCCCACCGGGGTCCGCCTCATCGGCCCCAAACCCGAATGGGCAAGACCGGACGGCGGAGAGGCCGGCCTGCACCCCAGCAACATCCACGATAACGCCTACGCCATCGGCGCCATCGACTTCACAGGCGACATGCCCGTGATCCTCGGCCCCGACGGCCCGTCACTCGGCGGATTCGTGTGCCCCGCGACCATCGTCGCCGCTGAACTCTGGAAGCTCGGACAGCTACGCCCGGGCGACAAAGTCCGCTTCATCCGTCTAACGCCACAGGAAGCAGCACGCCGCGAAGCGGTCCAGAACGCCGAAATCGGGACGCTGACGCCCGCCCCTAATGTTGACGAACCGGATCCTGCTCAACTGGGGGCCGACGACTGCATCGTGGCCGCACTCGAAGCCGCGCCCGGGCGTCCGCGCGTGGTCATGCGCCGTGCCGGAGACAAATATCTCCTCGTCGAGTACGGCGATCTCGTTCTCGATCTCGAACTGCGCTTCCGCGTCCACCTCCTGATGACGCGGCTCCAGGAAAGGAGCTTGACTGGCATTCTCGATCTCACGCCGGGGATCCGATCCCTGCAGATCCACTACGACAGTCTCAGTCTTCCACTCGCAGCGCTGCTCGCCAGCCTCTCGGAAATCGAGGAATCGATGGGAGATACCGGCGATATCGAGGTTCCGTCGCGCATCGTCCACATGCCCCTGTCCTGGGACGATCCGCAAACCAGGCTCGCCATCGACAAATACATGCAGTCCGTCCGCGCCGACGCGCCCTGGTGTCCGTCGAATATCGAATTCATCCGGCGCATCAACGGCCTCGACAGCACCGCGGACGTCAAGCGGATCGTCTATGATGCCAGCTACCTCGTGCTGGGATTGGGCGACGTTTATCTCGGCGCTCCCGTTGCGACACCGGTCGACCCGCGTCACCGTCTGGTCACGACGAAATACAATCCCGCGCGAACCTGGACGCCCGAGAATGCGGTCGGCATCGGCGGCGCCTACCTGTGCGTCTATGGCATGGAGGGCCCTGGCGGATACCAATTCGTCGGGCGGACGGCGCAAGTCTGGAACCGCTTCCATGTGACGCGCGAATTCGAACCTGAAAAGCCGTGGCTTCTACGCTTCTTTGATCAGATCCGGTTCTACGAAATCTCCAGTGACGACCTGCTGAAATTTCGCGATGATTTTCTTTATGGAAAAGCCGGCATCAAGATCGAGGAAGCGGCCTTTTCTCTCGCAGACTATCGCAACTTCCTGGCCGAGAATGCGCCATCCATCGGCGCGTTCAAGACCACACAGCAGGCCGCCTTCGAAGCTGAACGGGCGCGCTGGCAGGAAGCCGATCGCGCCGGTGCCGTGCTTAACGACGTGAATGCGGCCGATGCGGATGACGATCTCGTTCTTCCGGGTCACACCGCCGTACAGAGCCCGGCTCCCGGCGCCGTCTGGAAGATCGCCGTCGAACCGGGCAGCCGCGTTGCGGCAGGCGACGTCCTGGTCATCGTCGAATCCATGAAGATGGAAATGCTGGTGCACGCCCCGAACGACGGGATCGTACATGAACTGAAATGCAGCGAAGGCCGCGCCGTTTCCCTCGGTCAGACGCTCGTGATCCTGTCGGAGTGCGCGGCATGAAAATGTCTCTCGACATTGCTTCGCTGAGCGCCGCCTACGCAGCGGGAACGCTGACACCCGAAACCGTGCTCGCCGAGATCTACACCCGTATCGAAGTCGAAGGCGAACGCCCGGTATGGATCAGTCTTTTCTCCCGCAAAGAGGCCCTC
>JBLMYE010000166.1:0-4486 GCA_050258115.1 Deltaproteobacteria bacterium
CGGCGTTCTCTATGAACTCGTATGGGATCGTCTGCCCGACCTCTACAATGCCCGCATCATGAAGCTCATGGCTGGCCAGCCCGCGGAAGACTGGGTGTTCGTCGGCGATAAGATCCCTCAAGCCCCCGGTTGGGCCAACGGCGAATGCAAGGAGCGCGCGCCGAGCGCCGCGTCGGATCCGTTATCTGACGAAAATCTGCGCGCCATCGCCGCCGGAACGCAGTTTGCCGATATGCTCGGGATGGTGGCGGCCGCGGCGCGCACCGCCGACCGTGACGGCGGAGTTAAGGAACTCCGCGCGCATATCATCCAACAGCTGAACACGACCTTCGCGGCCGGGCGAGGCGTCTACCAGGGGCAGTTCGAAAACTGGTCTTTCGATCCCAAATCGCGGGCCGCGACGCGAACTCCGTTCCTCGTCCAGTTGGCACCGGGCATGGGCCGCACCCAGCTGGCACCGCTGCAGTTCGCCCGGCTAAAGAACGAAAACCTGCGCTCGATCGGAACGCAGTATCTGGATATCGACCTGATCCGCGTGCACTCGGTCAATGACAACGACAAGACATTCAGCGCTGAATTCTATCTCTCGTTGCGCGACGACGGACAGGCGAACTCCATCGACCTCATCGAATTCGCCAACGCCGTCATCAATCCGGAAACCAATGATCGCCAGATCACCGTTCGAACGCTCGCCGACGGCGAGAAGAGCGAGGCCTACCCGGACGGCATGAAGATCTATCACGTCGCCGGCCGTTTCCTATTCCAGCCCAACCTCGAAACCTATCCGTTCGACACGCAGCGCTTCTCGATCAACATCAGGCCGAAGCGCGGCGACCGGCCCTTCATCGTTCAGCCGCCGCCGATCGATTTGCGCGACACGGCCGTCGATGCCGACGGCTGGGAGCCGCGCGACCAGTACGTGGGCTATGACGAGGATTATGTGACGACGGTAGATGCCAAGACCCATCAGCCGAGTATCGTGCCGTTCTACAAGGGATCGTTCGTTTGGATCATGGATCGGGAGACCACCGATTATTTTCTTCGCGTTGTGGTCCCGCTGCTCTTCATCATGGCGGTCGCTTACGTGTCGATCTTCATTCCGTTGACGCACTTCGAAGCGATCGTCACGATCCAGGTCACGGCTCTGCTTTCGGCCGTCGCGCTCTATCTGTCGCTGCCGACGATCGAAAGTGACGGCACCACGCTATCGGACCGGATCTTCCTGTTCGCCTACCTCGCGGTGACGGTGATGATCGCGATTTCCGTGCTGCGCATAAGCAGTTTCGTCAGCGAGCGCCCGCAGGTCCGGCTGGCGCTCTCGATCACGCACGTGATCCTCATCCCGATTCTCGCGCTCGTCATGGCCATTTACGTGCAACGGGCCAGCATGGGGATCGGTTGATGCCGCCGCCGGGCGAATGAAAAAGGCGGCCTTCGCGCCGCCTTTTCCGCGTCCGTTGTGTAGCAGCGATCAGTTCTCGTCCATCTTGAGCGCGGCGATGAAGGCCTCCTGCGGAATTTCGACCTTGCCGAATTCACGCATCTTCTTCTTGCCCGCTTTCTGCTTGTCGAGCAGCTTGCGCTTGCGGCTGATGTCGCCGCCGTAGCACTTGGCGAGCACGTCCTTGCGGAGTGCCTTGATCGTCTCGCGGGCGATCACCTTGGCCCCGATTGCCGCCTGCACCGGGATCTGGAACAGGTGCGGCGGGATCAATTCTTTGAGCTTCTCGCACATCGACCGCCCGCGGCTTTCCGCGCGCGTCCTGTGCACGATGATCGACAACGCATCCACCGGTTCGCCGTTGACGAGGATCGTGAGCTTGACGAGATCGCCCTCCTCGTAGCCGCTGATATGATAATCGAACGACGCATAGCCGCGTGAAACACTCTTCAGCCGGTCGTAGAAGTCGAACACGACTTCGTTGAGCGGCAACTCATAGACGAGCATCGCGCGTGAGCCGACGTAAGTCAGCGTCTTCTGACGGCCGCGCCGGTCCTGGCACAGCTTGAGAACGGCGCCCAGATAGTCGTCCGGAACGAGGATGGTCGCTTCGATCCAAGGCTCTTCGATGTGGTCGATCCTGACGACGTCCGGCATGTCGGCGGGGTTGTGCATTTCGATCATCGTCCCATCCTTCATGTGCAGATGGTAGATGACCGACGGAGCCGTGGTGATAAGATCGAGGTTGAACTCGCGCTCCAGCCGTTCGGTGATGATTTCCAGATGCAGCAGGCCGAGGAAGCCGCAGCGGAATCCGAAACCGAGCGCGGCCGAGCTTTCCGTCTCGAATGAGAAGCTCGCATCGTTGAGGCGCAGCTTTGCCATCGCCTCGCGCAGATCTTCGAAGTCTGCCGCGTCGACAGGGAAAAGTCCGCAGAACACGACGGGCTGCGCCGGTTTGAATCCCGGCAGCGGTTCCGCCGTTGGGTTCTTCTCATCCGTGATGGTGTCGCCGACGCGCGTGTCGGCGACTTCCTTGATGGCGCCCGTGAAGAATCCGATCTCGCCTGGGCCGAGTTCTGCAAGCATCTCCTGCTTCGGCCGGAAGATGCCGACGCGCTCCACCGGATAGCTGGCGTCGGTCGAGAGCATCTTGATCCGCTGCCCCTTCCGTAGAGTGCCCTCGATAACGCGCAAGAGAACCACGACGCCGAGATAGGCGTCGTACCAGCTGTCGATGAGCATGGCCTTCAAAGGCCTGTCGCGCTCGCCCTTCGGAGGCGGCAAGCGCTCGACGATGGCCTCTAGGACCTCACCGACGTTGAGGCCCGTCTTCGCTGAAACCCCAATGGCGTCCGAAGCGTCGATGCCGATCACGTCCTCGATCTGTTGCTTCACACGGTCCGGGTCGGCCGAAGGAAGGTCGATCTTGTTCAGGACGGGGAGGATCTCGAGATTGTTGTCGATGGCTTGGTAAACATTCGCGAGAGTCTGGGCCTCGACGCCCTGGCTGGCGTCCACCACGAGGATCGCCCCCTCGCAGGCCGCGAGCGAGCGCGACACTTCGTAGGCGAAGTCGACGTGGCCTGGGGTGTCCATCAGGTTGAGCTGGTAGGTCTTCCCATCCTTCGCCTTGTAATCGAGGCGCACGGTCTGGGCCTTGATGGTGATGCCGCGCTCACGCTCGATGTCCATGCTGTCGAGGATTTGGGCCTTCATCTCGCGATCGGAGACGTTGCCGCACAGCTGAATCAACCGGTCCGACAGCGTCGACTTGCCGTGGTCGATATGGGCGATAATGGAGAAATTTCGGATCAGGGAGGTTTCTGTCATCCGCGGCTGATAGCATTTGGGTTTCCGCCGCAAAAGAGGCGTTCTCCGGTCCCGGCGAACCGTCGCAGCGCGGAATGGTAACCCTCCTGATCACTTCCGGTACTGGCCACCCAAAACGGCGTGTGCAACAATGTGCAAAAGTGGAATTCAATGGGAGGAATAAACATGGCAGGCTCATCGAACGCGCGTGGTCAGGGCTTCAAGGAGGCCTTGAAGGCCGCGGGCCTCAATGAGGAGGTCCAGTCGGCGCTGACCTCGGCCTTCGAGGCCATGTGCGACTGGAGGCAGGAGGCCGCCAATCAGGCCGAACGGCACGGTAACAAGGTGTTCGACAAGATGGGCAACGCGGCCAAGGCCATGGGCTGGCCGGCCGAACTCGTCGATATGACCCGCCAGCAGATGCAGCAGGCCTCCCGAATGCAGATCCAGGTCCTCGACCAGATCATGGACGCCTGGGAGCAGCAGGTGAAGAACCCCGGCACGGGCCTCCCCTCCGCGAATGCCTTCCAGTTTGCGGACTTTTCCAAGCTGCCGGGGATGCCCGACATGAAGAGCATGGCAGATTTCTCCGCCATGCCGACCGCTCCCCTGCAATTCTGGATGCAGGCCGCGGAGATGTGGCAGAAAAGCTGGCAGCAGGCCCTCTCGAGCTGGATGGAGGCTCAATCCAGCATGATGGGCGGTGGCGACAAAGGCCCGCCCCGCAAGCGGTGACGAATCATAATTTTGATCATGCGATGAACCGGTCGCCGTTTCAGGCGGCCGGTTTTTCGTTGCCGCGCCCAGTCGCCAGAAATCCATCAGTTCCGAATTGCCGCAGGGCTGTTTTAGGTCCAGCTCCGTCTTGAGGCTGCCACACCAGTCCTCCTCAGTGCCGTAATCTGTTGGAAAATCGTCTGGGGCTGGGCATGCGGCGCTATCGCGTATTTCTTTCGGCGTATGGACTTTTTTGGCTGTTCGCCGGTGGCTTGGCGGTTAATCCGTCGGATGTCCACGCCCAGGGCATCGAGTTCGGGCCCACAGACAGCCGTCCGGAACAAGGTAAATCGAAAAAACCTGCGGCCAAGCCGCCGGAGGCAGGCGCGACGTCTGCCCCGGCGACGGCGAAGCGTCAGGTTCCGGGACCGGGCACTCCCAACCCACTTGCCGCCAAGTACGCCACATCCGGCTTGCCGCCCAAACCCAACCCGGCGAATTGCAAGAACGCTGTCG
>JBLMYE010000167.1:0-10178 GCA_050258115.1 Deltaproteobacteria bacterium
AACGGATCGGTCTGGTTCGTGAGGCCCTGGACCGAAAGCGGCGGCGCACCCGACTTCAATCGAGCACCGAAGAAGATGAGGGTATTCACGGCGTAGGAGAGGAGCGTCAGCCCCAGCACAACCGAAAACGTCGTCGGCCTCAGGATGAGAAACACGCCACCTGCCGTCAGGACACCAAGCGATATGGCAACGAGAATTTCCACGCTCAGCCCCCTAGCCCGGCAGCACCCGCGGCCGCGCGATCCGGCCGCGCCGAGCTGGAAAGCTCGGTAAGCGCGAGAAGTACGGTTCCGATCACGACGAGGAAGACGCCGAGATCGAATGCCATCGCCGAGGCCAGCTCGAACTTGTCGATCACTGGCGGATGAACATAGCCGTGGGTCGATGTGAGGAATGGATACCCGAAAACAAAACTCGCCAGCCCCGTCAGGGTCGCGATGCCCAGTCCAGTTCCAAGCAGCCGAACATAATTGACGCGCAAGCGATCGGAAGCAAAGTCGAAGCCGCTGGCGACGTATTGGAGAATGAGCGCGACGGCCGCCACGAGCCCCGCGATGAACCCACCCCCCGGCAGGTTGTGTCCGCGCAGGAAGATATAGACTGAAACCGTCAGCGCCAGCGGCAGCAGCGGCCGCATCAGTTCAGACAACATGATGGGGTAGCGATCGGCGCGCGTGAGGTCGAGCCGCCCGTGCGGCGTCATGGTCGTTCCAGCCAGCAGCGCGCTGAGCCCCAGCGCCGCCATCGCAAGCACCGTGATCTCTCCCAGCGTATCGTAGCCGCGGAAATCAACGAGAATGACATTGACGACGTTCGTGCCGCCCCCGCCCGGCTTCGCGTTGGCCATGTGGTAGCCGGCGATTGTCTCATACGGTCTCGTCAACATCGCATAGGTCATCGCGGCCACGCCGAGCCCGGAGGCAGCCGCAATGACGCCGTCCCGCGACGCCCGCGCGCGCGTACTCTGCGGAGCGGACTGCTCCGGCAGATACCGCAGGCACAACAGCATGAGCACGATCGTGACGACTTCGACCGAGAGCTGCGTCAAAGCGAGATCGGGCGCATTGAAACGCAGAAACGCCAGGGAAACCACCGTGCCCACCACGCTGATGAAGATGAGCGCCGTGACACGTCCATGCCGCCAGATCACTGTCGATACCGTACCGAATAGCAACGCGAAGAACGCCGCTGCCGCGGCCCAGTCGACCGGGCTCACCGGAAGTGGTCCGGCAAGAACGGAACTCCAGCCGTTCGCAAACCCCGCTTTCACCCACATTCCCATTGCGAGCACAAGCACGAACGAAAAAAACAGAAACAGATTGCGCTGCAGAGACTGAGTATCTGCAAAGCTCAGGATTTGCGTCGAGAGCCGCACCGCATTTTTGTAGAGGCGCTCAAAAGCCACCGGACTTTCGAACGGCCACGGGAAGCGCTCTTGCAATTCGTAAAGTTTATGCCGGCGGGTGAACTGGAATATGCCCATTCCAAAAGCGAGAACGGTCATGACGAGCGGCAGGTTGAAACCATGCCAGACCGCGAGCTTGATCGCCGGTACTTGACCCGGCAGCACCGCCTCCGCCGCCACCCCGAGGATGGGCCCGACCGACAACTGCGGCAGAAACCCGACCAGCAGCACGAGACCGACGAGAATCTCGACCGGCAACCTCATCCAGCGCGGCGGCTCATGCGGCGTTTTCGGCAGATCCTTGGCGGGCCCATCGAAGAAGACGTCCCAGACGAAGCGGATCGAGTATGCGACCGCAAGCATGCCTCCGATCGTCGCCACGACCGGAAAGATCAGATTGGCGCCGCCCAGTCCCGGATGCGCGACCGCGGCCGTGAAGAACATTTCCTTCGACAGAAAGCCGTTCAGAAGCGGCACGCCGGCCATGGAGCCGGCTGCGAGTATGCCGAGAACCGCCGTGCGCGGCATGGAATAAAGGAGGCCGCCCAGGCGGCGCATGTCTCGCGTGCCCGTCTCATGATCGATGATCCCCGCCGACATGAACAGGGACGCTTTGAAGATCGCGTGGTTGATGATGTGAAAAACGCCCGCCACGGCCGCCAGCGGCGTATCGAATCCGAACAACAGCGTGATCAGTCCCAGATGGCTGATGGTCGAATATGCGAGAAGCCCTTTGAGATCATGCTTGAGGAGCGCCACATAGGCTCCATACACGAACGTGATCGCCCCCGTGGCCGATACGATGATGAACCAGAGTTCCGTCCCCGAGAGGATTGAATACATCCGCGCCAGCAGGAAGACACCGGCTTTCACCATCGTCGCCGAATGCAGGTAGGCCGAGACGGGCGTGGGTGCCGCCATCGCGTTCGGCAACCAGAAATGAAAAGGAAACTGCGCCGACTTGGTGAACGCGCCGAGCAGAAAGAGAATGAGGATGACGGGATAGAGAGAGTCGGCCCTCACGTCCGCCGCGCGGGACTCGATGACGGTGAAATCGAAGCTTCCAGCGACGGTGCCGAGAAGCAGGGCCCCGGCAAGCAGGGCAAGACCGCCGCCGCCCGTGACCGCCAAGGCCATGCGCGCCGAAATCCGCGCGTCCGTCTCCTTGTAGTTGTAGGCAATCAGGATGAACGATGTGAGGGACGTCACCTCCCAGAACACCGCCATAAGCAGGATGTTCTCCGCCAGAACGATGCCGAGCATCCCGCCGGCGAAGCCGAGCAGCGTGACATAGAACCGTCCCATGCGATCGGCGTGCGGCAGGTAGTACGCGGCATAAAGTACGATCAGAACGCCGATCCCAAGAATGAGAAGCGTGAACAGCAGACCCAGTCCGTCGAGACGAAGCGCGAAATCGAGTCCCCATTCCGGCAGCCACGCCGCGCGCCACAGCACGGTACGGCCGGCGAAGACCTCTGGCGCCAGTTGCAGGGCCGGGATCAGCCCCGCCGCCATCGCCGCACCAGCCGCCCATGCACCGCAAGCGCGCGACACCCGCGCAGCGAGTGCCACCAAGAGGCAGCCCGCGAACGGCGCTAGAAGAATGAGAGGCAAAAGATCGAGGGCCATACCGTTCCGGTGTCGATGCTCACAGTGTCTGGTTTCTCCAGGAAGGCTCGCATCGAACCCCGAGAGCACGGGATCCCGCTAGGCCCGTCCGCCACGTGCTTAATGGCGGGCGGCGATGAATGCAAAGTCCGCAAGGTCACGTGTACACATTCTTGTTCCAGCAGGGTGGCCCGGTTAGTCTTGCCCACCATGCCCGGGAAATGCCTCATCGTCATTGGCCACGCCGCCCTCGATTTTGTCTACCGGATCGACGCGTTCCCGCCTCGCCCATTGAAAATGCGCGCCCGGGAGCACGTCACGAGCGGAGGCGGCATGGCCGCCAATGCCGCTTCGGCCGCGGCGCGTCTGGGATGCGACGTCGCGCTATGGAGCCGCATCGGCTCCGATCCCGCAAGCCGCATCATTGTCGAAGAACTGCAACGGTTCGGTGTCGATACCCGGCATGTGAGGGTTCACCAGGGCACCCGCTCGGCGACCGCGGCCGTCATTGTCGATGCCTTGGGCGAACGCTTCATCGTCAGCGAGGACGATCACGCCATGCCCATGTCGGCCGAATGGCTACCGCTGAAAGACATCGCCGAGGCTGGCGCCGTCCTGAGCGACCTGTCATGGATCGAAGGAACCCGCGCCGCGTTCGAGACCGCGCAAGCAACCAAAGTTCCCACACTTGTCGATCTCGACCTCGGCAGCGGACGCCTGCTGGCAGACGTCGCGCACGTTACGGATTATGTGATCGCATCCGCCCCGGCGCTCGAACGGTTCATCGAAGGCGCCGGTACGGCGGGTCGCCTCCGCTCCCTCATTGCAAAGGGAGCCAAACACGCGGGCGTTACGCGCGGGGCGGAAGGCTACGATTGGATGGATGCGTCTGGCACGCTTCATTTCCAGCCCGCATTCAAGGTCGCGGTTCGCGATACGACAGGGGCCGGCGATACGTTCCACGGGGCCTTCGCATGGGCACTCACCCAAGGCCACACCGACGCTGAGTGCGCGCGCCTCGCATCCGCTGCTGCCGCGTTGAGTTGCCTCGGGCTGGGTGCGCGGTCCGGGCTGCCGAACCGCCGTGATCTGGACGCGTTCCTAGCAAGCCAGGGCGCGGCCACACCGGTCCAATCTTGACCGGAATCAAGGCAGGGATAAGCGGGAAGGCTCAGGTTCCCGCGGCAAATGAGGGAAACGGCATGAAAACCGCGCGCAACATCCTGACATCGGCGGCCGGATGGGGAATCGCCTGTCTGCTCGGTCTTCTTATCCACTTCAGTTTGGCCGTCTCGGCGCAAGAAAATGGCGAAGATCCCGTTGGTCTGACGGAATATGAACTCGCCTGCATGCCCTGCCATGGACTGGACGGCAAAGGCGATGGCCCCAAGGCGCGGACATTGACGATGATGCCCGCCGACCTCACGCAGATCAAAGCGCGCAACGGCGGTGTTTTTCCCGCGCGTGCCATTTATGACATGATCGACGGCCGTGGCGTCATCCCGGCCCACGGCAAGCGCGACATGCCGGTCTGGGGCGAGCGTTACCGCAAAACGGGAGACGAAGGCGAAGACCCCGCCGCGGTCGACAAGAGGGCCCGCGAGCTGATTGAGGCGCTCGTCGGCTATCTCGAGAGCATTCAGCAGAATTAAGCTGCGGGCCCTCTGTTCCCTCTATTGGCGTCCCCATGCTAAGCGCAGGGACTGAATTTAGCCCGAAGTGACGCCGCATGAATGGTCCCAAGAAGCGCACAGCCATCCTGATCTCCGGCCGCGGCTCGAATATGAAAAGCCTCGTCCAGGCGGCGCGCCGACCGGACTTCCCGGCAGAAATCGTCGTGGTCATTTCGAACCGGCCTGAAGCCGCCGGAATTGCCTGGGCCAAAGAGCAGGGAATTCCGACGCTTGCGATGGACCACAAGTTTTACTCCGATCGCGCCCATTTCGACAGCCAGCTGCAAGGTGTCCTGGCCGCATCGCGCGTCGACCTCGTCTGCCTCGCCGGTTTCATGCGGCTGCTGACGCCGGCCTTCGTGGAATCTTGGCGGGGACGGATGTTGAACATCCATCCCTCGCTTCTGCCTGCCTTCAAGGGCCTCGACACCCATGCACGCGCGCTGGCGGCGGGCGTGAAGTTCACAGGCTGCACGGTCCACCTCGTCACACCCGAAATGGACGAAGGACCTATTCTGGGGCAGGCCGTGGTTCCGGTCCTGCCGGCGGATTCCGCCGACTCCCTGGCGGAAAGGGTGCTCGCGGCCGAACACCGGCTTTACCCCGGAATTCTCGAATTGTTCGCGGCCGGATTGATAGCTATCAATGGCAACAAATCCTCGTCCGCGTCGG
The DNA here is from genome assembly GCA_050258115.1 of Deltaproteobacteria bacterium. Lineage (GTDB taxonomy): Bacteria > Pseudomonadota > Alphaproteobacteria > Rhizobiales > Hyphomicrobiaceae > JAGVSR01. Next base: position 5,359 of record JBLMYE010000167.1, read on the forward strand.
ACGTTAACGGACTGTCGCCACAGTTTTCACCGCAAGTTTGATTTAACCAGGATTTAGCGTGCCACTTTGGTTACCTTCGACCGATAAATTGACGCGGAGGTGCGCCGTCACATGGACACCCCAGTTGGCGCGGTGCTAGGTGACCAGACGGTTCGAACGACCGCGGGTGATCTGTGAGTGAAAACGCCCGCGAACGGCAGGAGCAGCCGCAAGTGTGCTGCTTCATGCGACGCAAGCGATGTTCGCATCAAGGATCGCCGGATCGAACCGGAAATGCAGCCGCCTGTGAGCGGCGCGGAGACGAGGCATGACAATTCAACAGAACCTGGGTCACACGCAGGGTCTCGGCGAAGCCAACAGCATCTGGTTCAAGTTGACTGCCCTGACGAAGGGCAATCCCGAGAACCCGATGCAGACCCTTCAGATGATGGCGGACCGTTACGGCCCCGTGATCGCGGTCAACATCGCAGACCAGCGTGTCGTGTTCCTGTCCGAGCCGGAACACTTCAAGCATGTTCTAGTCACGAAGGCTGACGACTACATCAAGTATTTCGACGGCCTCAAGCCCGTCTTCGGCAAGTCCATGATCACCCACGACGGTGTTCTTTGGCAGAAGATCCGGATGCCGCAACAGCCGGCGTTTCATCCGGATATGTTCGCCGAGTACATCCCCTACTTCCTCCAGGCCATCCGCACGAAGATGGGCCTTTGGTCTAAGCTCGCCGAAACCGGCGAACCCTTCGAAATGGTCGAGCAGACCTGGACACTGGCTGCCGACATGATCTGCAAGGCGCTGTTCGATCGCGACATGCCGTTCAATCCGCATTTCGTCTTCAAGTGCGTGAAAACCTACACCGACGTGATGGAGCACAAGGCCATCCGGATGCGGGTTCTGCATGGCGACGACGAGGTCAGCCTCACGGAGGAGAATGCCGCGAAGGCCATGGAGATCTGGGCGAGTGTTCCCCCCGCCGTGTTCGCCCAGAACCCGAACGAAGAGCGCGAGCGCACGCTGCTGAAGATGATCGAAGCGGTCGTGGCCGACCCCTCCGTTCCCGAATTCGACCAGCAGCAGGCGATTGATGAACTGAAGCAGTATCTCTGGGCCGGAACGGAGACGACCGCGCTGACGCTTGCCTGGGCCATGTACCTCACGTCCAAGCACCCGGAAGCAGCCGACCGCATCCGCAAGGAAGGCGAAAGCGTATATGGCGACCGCGAACCTACGGCAGCGGACTACTCCGCGCTCGCCTACACGCGGGCTGTCATTCAGGAAACGATGCGCATCTACCCGCCCATCTGGGGTCTCATCCGAGTGGCCACGAAGGCCGATGTCATCGGCGGGAAGGAAATCAAGCCCGGCGACCGGGTCGTCATGTTCGCCTACGGCGCCCATCACAACCCGAAATTCTGGCCCGATCCGGAAGAATTCCGCCCAGAGCGTTGGATGGGCGGAACGAAGGGGCAGGTGAAGTATTCATACCTGCCCTTCGGCGCGGGCAAGCGCTCCTGCATCGGCGGAGCAATGAGCCAGGTCGAAAACACACTTGCGCTCTCGATGCTGTTGCGGCGCTTCCGTCCCGAGTACCTCGGCAAGGAGCCGCCCGGCTTTTCTGGCACCGTGACCCTCACACCGAAAGGTGGTCTCAAGTTTCGCGTCCGGGAATTGAGCTAGGACGGCAGGCCTTTCAGCGCGGCGCAGAAGCATGTCCGGTGCCGGCTGTTCTTATCCTTTTACAACGCCTTCTCTCCAGCCGTGAGGCACGTCCAGAGTGACTGTCTCACCATAGCGGGGAACGAGTGAAGGCCACGCGGCGGGCGGAACACCGGCCAGCGTTCCCCGGATCGCTGCAATCGGCCCGCCGTGGCAGATCGCCAGCACAGGAGCCCCATCCTTGATCGCGTCGTCAAGCCACGCGATCACACGGTCTCTCATGTCATACGTGGTCTCGCCATCAAGTCCCGGACGGAAGGTGCCGGGCGCGCGCACGAGACCCATCATCGCGTCTCCGCTTTCGGCATAGATGGCATCCCACGTCGATCCCTCCCACCTGCCGAAGTGGCACTCCTTCAGCCGAGGATCAACCACCATTTCGAGGCTGCGGTTTTCACGTACGACAAGGCCGCCGAGAAATCGGGCCCGGCGAAGCGGCGAGACGTAGAGGCGCGAGATGCCGACGGCCGCGATCGAAACAGCGAGAGCTTTCGCGGCCTCCCGCCCTTCGCAACTCAGTGGAACGTCGCTCTGCCCATAGCATCGGCCCGACCAGTGCCGGGCAACAACCGTATGACGCACAAGATGCACCAACGCCATTGTCAACCCTCGCGTGCTATAACGAGCGTCGTCAGGATCATGGCGGAATAGGCTGCAAAACCAAGACAGTCCCCCGTTACCCCGCCGAGCCGCCGCAGGAGATACGAGCGATACCAGGCGATGAAGCCGGCGACGGCGAGTACGCAGAGCAGCGTTCCGGCGGCATCGTAGGCCAGAGCAAAGAGGAGGACCGGTACGCACCACAAGGCGCCCAGACCGAACGTCAACCAGTCAGCGACCTGCCCGACGTCCTTGGCGAGACCTTCCCGCGCAGGGACCGGCGGCACAACAGCCATCACGGCAAGAATAGCGAGTCGGCCGAACGTACCCGCGATGAGGAGCGCAGCCGCCGCGCTCCACACGTCACCCAAGGCGATCAGCCCGCCCGCGCGCAGAGCAACGGCAAAAAAGAGCCCGAGCGCACCATAGCTGCCGACCCGGCTGTCTTTCAGGATCCTGAGAACGTCGTCTCGAGTCCAGCCGCCCCCGAAGGCATCGCAGAAGTCGGCAACCGCGTCTTCGTGGAATGCACCGGTGAGACGCGCCTCGACCGCAAGGGCCAAGATCACCGCCAGCGGAAACGGAAGCACACGACCGAACAGGAGCAGCGCGACGCCTGACAAAAGGCCCACGGCAGCCCCAACGACGGGGAAAAACTGCAAGCCCCGCCGGATATCTTCCGGAAAAGTGGACAGGTCTCGCGTCTCGCCACCGGGAACCGGAATGCGTGTCAGAAACTGCACCGCCGTAAGAAATGCGCGCGGCCACGGCGCGTCGTGCCAAGCCGTCTTCTCCGATTTCCCGCTCATGGCCGGCCGATCACGTCTTCCAGCTTTGCAACATTTTTCAGAATGGCCGCCGCCGCATCGAGCATGGGCAGCATCAGGAGACCGCCGGTTCCTTCGCCGAGACGCAAATTCCAGTCGAGGTAGGGCCTAAGCCCCAACCGTTCGAGGGCCACCCGGTGCGCCGGTTCGGCACTCACGTGAGACGCAATCGCCGTTTCGAGTGCGGCCGGATCGACGGCCTGGGCGACGATGGCCGCAGCGCCGGAAACAACGCCGTCGAGTACGACAGGGATTTCCGCATCCGCCGCAGCGGCAATCGCACCGGCCATGGCAACGATCTCGAAACCAGCCACTCCGGCCATGGCCGCCACAGGATCGCTTCCGACGACTTGCCGCGAAAGGGCGACACCGGCGCGGACGGCCGCGCGCTTTCGCTCCAGACTTTCCGAAGTCGAGCCGGCCCCCGCTCCCACCAAAGGATCGCTACCGACCTCGCAACCAAGCGCGATGAGAGCCGCCGCAGCCGTCGTGTTACCGATCCCGATCTCGCCCAGCACAAGCACGCGCACGCCCTCAGCCCGTGCTTCGCCGACGGCGGCCTGACCGACCATCCAGGCCTTCCAAAATTCGTCGCCGGTCATGGCGCTCTGTCGCGCGAGACTGAGCGTTCCGCGGGCGATCCTCCGGTCTTTGTAGAGTTCGCAATCGGGTGGGTCCTCGATGACCGAACCGGCATCGACGAGAACGACGGATGCGTCGAACTGAGCTGCCAGCGCCGAACAGGAGGCCCGGCCCGATGCAATGAGATGGATCATCGCTCCGGTGACGGCCTGCGGCCATATCCCGACACCGTCGCGGACTACGCCGTGATCGCCGGCGAAAATCAGCAGGCGGCGCGGTTTCGTCTCAGGGTTCAGCGTTCCTGCGATTGAACCGAGACGAACGGCGAGGTCTTCGAGCCGCCCGAGGCTTCCCTTGGGCTTGGCCAGAAGATCGAGATGGGCCGCGACCTTCTCTGGTTCGATCATCGCTCCTCCGGGAAAAAGATCGGGCCCGCGAGGGGCCCGACCGGAATTCTGTCGCGTGATTGAGCCGCGCTGATCAGCCTACGATCTCGTCGAGTCGGAAGTTGAGCGCGATCTCGCGCTCCGCCGCCGCGGCGCTGTCCGAACCATGCGAGGAGTTCTCTCCCTTCGACACGGCGAACAGCTTGCGGATGGTTCCTTCCGCCGCCTCTTTCGGATCCGTGGCACCCATGACCTCGCGATACTTGGCAATCGCGTTCTCGCCTTCCAGAACCTGCACCACAATCGGACCCGAGGTCATGAAGTCGCAAAGTTCGCCATAGAAGGGGCGCGCCTTGTGTTCCTCATAGAACTTCTCGGCCTGCGCACGAGTCCAGCGCACGCGTTTCTGAGCCACGACCCGCAACCCCGCCTTTTCGATGACGGCGTTGATCGCACCTGTCAGATTACGCTTGGTCGCGTCGGGCTTGATGATGGAAAACGTGCGCTCGATGGCCATCTTCTGGTCTCTCCGGTGGTCTCTAAGAGATATTTGGATTGGGTTGCGGGGCTTATAGCCACCGGCCTCGTGGCCAGCAAGCGCCCACCCGGCATGTTTTGCGCCCTGCGGCACGGCAGCGCGAGCCATCCCCTGATCCTGCCCCGCCCGCGCCCCGTTGATGCCCGGATTGTATGACAAATGCCCGACATGTC
>JBLMYE010000168.1:0-5524 GCA_050258115.1 Deltaproteobacteria bacterium
GCGTCGCGGTCCGCGTCCGAATAGACCGCCACGGTTTTGATTCCCATTTTGCGCGCGGTCTTGATGACGCGGCAGGCGATCTCGCCGCGGTTGGCGATCAGAATCTTTTTGAACATCGCGAGGGCGGTCCCGTTTTATCGGCAGGCTGTAGGAGGGTCGGATCGACGGCTGGTTCTAGACGCCTCCGTCGGCCACGTAAACGGGCAACATGGCGCGCCCGGACGGCCGGACGCGGGCGCTGGAAGGCGGCGTTCCCCGGCGTCTCATAGGGGGTACGCGCGGGGTTAATGGGGCGAAAACGCAGCCCTATCGAGAGATTCCGTCCGGCCCGGCGGATGCGGCGAGGGGGTGGCGGGCCGCTGGCCCTGGCTTCACGCCGCCGCGGTCTGACGAACCAGATCCACCAGGGCGGGGTGGAGCATCGTTGCCTCGCGCCGGAGGTAGTCGATGATCGCCAGTTCCGCCGGCGTGAGACGGTCGTCGCGTGTCAGGCGCTCGGCGAGCCAGGCCGCTTCGCTGTCGCTGACTTCGTCGTTGGTGATGATCTCGATGCGCTGACGCTCGAGGCGGGCCAGGGCGCGTTCCTCGGAACTCTGTTCGGCATAGGCGTCCCAGACGCAGGACAGGCTACTGGTGACCATCGCGTCGACGAGATTGCTCATCGACACGTCGCCACGGCGTTTCAGCCACGCATCCGCGCGCAAGGCTTCTTCGCGGCTCGGCGGGCCGTAGCCCGAGGAAGCCAGAATGACGTTCGCCATCGCCTTGACGAAAAGGTCGGTCCAGGCCGCGTTCGGTGCGTCTCCAGTGAGGCCCTCCTCGATCGCGATCAGCATTTCGGCTTCGGCCCTCGTGATGGCGATATTGCCGTCACCGCCAAACGCGAAGAGAACGCGGCGAATGATCTCTACCTCGGCGTCCGTGATCGTGCCGGCCGTGGCGGCGCCATGGGCCCGCAAGGGGCCCTCGCCCTCCACCACAGCGCGCTTCACTTCGGCGAGTGCGAAGCGGACGAGGCGCTCGGGCGACCAGCGCGCGGTTTCGAGCACCTTGAGAACGAGGTCCAGTTCATTTTTCGTCCGGAGCATGCCCTCCGGTGCGATACGGGAGATCAGCCAATCGGCATTGGCAGCCGTAACGTAGCCTTCCGGCTCCGACTGGTTGACGATGAAATCGCAAAGCGCCTGAACAAAGAAAGGCGCCCAGGCTGCATCCTGAACGCGGCACGCCTCGTTCATCTGGACAAGAGCGGTCGCTTCTTCGGGCGAGATCAGACCGTCATCATAGAACGACTGGCGCATGCGCATCACGTCGTGATCGTGAATGCTACCGCGAGACAGAATATCGTCTACCGATACCGAACGCAGAATGCTCATGTGAAAAACGCGCCCCGACTACGAGAACCCATGCAAGGCGACGCTATCGGCGAGGGCTTACCAAACTCCTAAAGGGCGTGCCGAACTTTGCCCGATGGGGGCTGGTGTTGCCGGGATGCACCGAGGCCCATCAACGAAAAGAGGCCGCCCGAGGGGCGGCCTGTCAGTTGCGGGAGAAGGTTCGGCGTGGCGAAATCAGTTGCCAATGCGCGGAAGGAAACGCCAGCGGCGGCGGTTGTCGGTCTTTTCCGCAACGATGTGGGCTTCCGCATCGTTCTGCAGGGTCCGCAGGATCCGGCGGTCGGGAGCCGATAGCGCGCCGTCGGCCTTCAGGCTCTTTTCCACCTGCATGATTCTCTGCTGCTCGGCGCGCAAGCGGCGCCCTTCCAGCCAGGTGATGCTCCCCGTCTCGCGGCCCTTCTCGATCTGGTAGCGCTGTTCGGTCTGGCGCTGTTCGATGGTATGGGCCGAGGCCAAGGTGCTGCCCAGAACGATCAAGGCGGCAGCGAGGGCGAGCGGGTGGCTGAGCGTGGTCGACATGGTCGTCTCCGTTGGATCTTCCGGCGAGGCCGATCGCCTCGTCACGTTGAAGACCCTAGAAGACGGCGGCTGAACCGGTTCTGAACCCCGGATTCAGCTGCCATTCACGCAACAGCCCTGACGGGCCTCGAGTCAGCGGCGCTGCATGTTGAACGTCGCGTGGCCTGCACTGCCGGAGAGATAAACCGTCTGGCGGTTGCCGTTCAGGATCACCCGGATGCGGCCGGTGACGCCGAATTCGGGATTATAGAAGGTGCCCCCGAAGCGGTTGCTGGTGTTCTGGCTGAGGATCGCGGTCTGGGATACCTTGGCGGATGCCGTCGCACACGTCGCGGACATCGCGTACGTCTTACCACCTGCCGGAACGAACGACGCCCTGCAACGGGCCTTTTCGCGTGCGCCGTTGGACAGCGTGACGTTCCCACTCCCGCTCCAAGAGCCCGCAAGCTCGCCGGCGGTGGCCGCCTTGACCGGATAGGCCGCCAGCAGGGCGCCGAAAAGCAAACCTGCGGCTGCCAGCGCGGAGAAACGAACGAGCGTTTTATTCTGATCGAGCATAAGCGCGCGTACAGGCATCGAACCTCTCCAATCGCTATGGGGTCCAGGCCAATTTCATGCCTTCATGATGGCGGGCGACCCGTAAGGTTCCGAATGCCGTCACCATACAAAATGAAAGCGCGCCACGGAAGTGCCGTGGCGCGCTCATCTTAGCGCGAGTCGCTGGGAACGAAGGCGGCCAGCGCCCTAATTCCTCAGTCGTCCTTCTTGCGAGGGACGCCCGGGACAGACCCCGCCGGGCGCTGAGGCTTGTCCTTTTTCTCCTTCGGTCCCGGCAACGCCTTGCGCGGGGCGAGGTCAGCGAGCGCGGCTTCCGCTTCTTCTTCCTCGTCGGTCTGCTCTGGCTTGCGGCTGCCCGGTTCGGCGGGAATGAACGCGAACGACAACCTCTTTTCTAGACCCTTACCCTCCAGATCGATCTTCACCGGTCCACCGTGTTCGAGTTTGCCGAACAGCAGTTCGTCGGCGAGCGGCTTCTTGATGTGCTCCTGGATGACTCGGCCGAGAGGCCGGGCGCCGAACTTCTCGTCGTAACCGATCTCTCCGATCCACTTGCGTGCGGCATCGGTCAACTCAATCGTCACCGAGCGCTCGGACAACTGGGCTTCCAGCTGGAAGATGAACTTGTCAACGACGCGCGCGATGATCTCGGGCGGCAGACCACCGAACGGAATGACCGCGTCGAGACGGTTGCGGAATTCCGGCGTGAAGAGGCGGTTGACCGCCTCCGTATCCTCACCTTCACGGCGGCCGCGCTCGAAGCCCATGGGCGGCTTGGCCAGGTCGGAGGCACCCGCGTTCGTCGTCATGATCAGGATCACGTTACGGAAGTCGACCGACTTGCCGGAATGGTCCGTGAGCTTTCCGTGGTCCATCACCTGCAGAAGAATGTTGTAGAGGTCGGGGTGGGCCTTCTCGATCTCGTCGAGGAGCAGCACGCTGTGAGGATGCTGATCGACACCGTCGGTGAGCAGTCCGCCCTGGTCGAAGCCGACATAGCCGGGCGGTGCGCCGATCAACCGGGAGACCGAGTGCTTCTCCATGTACTCGGACATATCGAAGCGAAGCAGTTCGACACCCAGGAGGTTGGCGAGCTGCTTTGCGACTTCTGTTTTCCCGACGCCGGTCGGTCCGGAAAAGAGGTAGCAGCCGATGGGCTTTTCCGGTTCGCGCAGGCCCGCGCGGGCGAGCTTGATAGCCGACGACAGCGCCGTGATCGCCTTGTCCTGACCGAAGACGAGGCGCTTCAGATCTTTCTCGAGATTGTGCAGAACGTCGGCGTCCGACTTCGACACCGTCTTGGGAGGAATGCGCGCCATCGTGGCGATGGTCGCTTCGATCTCCTTCACGGTGATCTTCTTCTTGCGCTTCGTTTCCGTGACCAGCATCTGGGCCGCGCCGGTCTCGTCGATGACGTCGATCGCCTTGTCGGGGAGCTTCCGGTCATGGATGTAGCGGGCTGCCAATTCGACGGCCGCCTTGATGGCATCGTTGGTGTACTTGAGTTTGTGGTATTCCTCGAAGTACGGCTTCAAGCCCTTCAGGATTTCGATGGCATCAGCCACGGTCGGCTCGTTGACGTCGATCTTCTGGAACCGGCGGACGAGCGCGCGGTCCTTCTCGAAGTGCTGCCGGTACTCCTTGTAAGTGGTAGAGCCGATGCAGCGCAGCGCGCCCGACTGAAGGGCGGGCTTGAGAAGGTTGGATGCATCCATCGCGCCGCCGGACGTGGCGCCGGCGCCGATGACGGTGTGGATCTCGTCGATGAACAGAACCGCACCCGGGTAGGCCTCGGCCTCTTTCATCACGGCTTTCAGACGCTCTTCGAAATCGCCGCGATAGCGCGTTCCGGCCAGCAGCGAACCCATGTCGAGAGCAAAGATTGTGGCGTCGCGCAGAACTTCGGGCACCTCGCCGCGAATGATCTTGCGAGCGAGACCTTCGGCGATGGCGGTTTTGCCGACGCCGGGATCGCCCACGAGCAGGGGATTGTTCTTCTGACGGCGGCAGAGAACCTGAATCGTGCGCAGCACTTCGGGCTCGCGGCCGATCAGCGGATCGATCTTGCCGTCCCGCGCCTTCTTGTTGAGGTTGACGCAATAGGTATTGAGCGCGTCCTGCTGACCCTTTTTCTCCTCAGCAGCATCGGGCTGCTCGCCCTCTTCGGATCCACGGACGACGCGAGGCTCCGACATGCCGGGCCGCTTGGCGATACCATGGCTGATGTACTGGACGGCATCGAAGCGCGTCATATCCTGTTCCTGCAGGAAAAACGCTGCGTGGCTCTCGCGCTCGGCGAAAATCGCGACCAGGACGTTGGCCCCCGTCACCTCCTCGCGTCCGGAAGATTGGACATGGACCACCGCACGGTGAATGACTCGCTGAAAGCCGGGCGTCGGCGAGGCCTCGGCGACGGACTTGGAGGTGATCGCCGTGAATTCGGTATCGAGATACTCCGTGATGCGCTGACGCAGCCGGTCGATGTCGACATTGCAGGCACGCATTACAGCGGCGGCGTCGCGATCTTCGATGAGAGCTGCAAGCAGGTGTTCCAGCGTCGCGTATTCATGGCTGCGCTGGTTGGCCTGTTCGAGAGCGCGGTGAAGTGTGATCTCCAGATTCTTCGAGAAGGACGGCACTGTTGACCTACTCTTTCTCCAGGGTGCATTTCAGAGGGTGCCCGTGCTGGCGCGAGAAGTCCATCACCAATGTCACCTTGGCCTCGGCCACCTCGTAGGTAAACACGCCGCAGATGCCGACCCCCTTACGGTGAACAGTCAGCATGATGTCGGTCGCTTCCTGGCGGCCTTTCTGGAAAAACTTCTCAAGCACGTGCACGACGAATTCCATCGGCGTGTAGTCGTCGTTCAGAAGCAGAACTTTATATAGCGACGGCTTCTTGGTTTTCGGCCGTGTCTTGGTAACGATACCTGTTTTGCCCTGATCGCCGTCGCCACCCTGCCCCTGGTCCTTGTCCGGACCAGCAGCAGCCAGCGGCCGCCCGTCAATCATGCTATGCCACACTTCTCGCATGCCCTCGATCGTGCCCG
>JBLMYE010000169.1:0-6978 GCA_050258115.1 Deltaproteobacteria bacterium
GGCTACGAGAGCATCGCGGCCGGGACCGGCGCCCAGCCCTCCGAGGCCGTACGGGCCGCCCTTCGCGCGGCAGGATTGCGGCTCGAAATCGCCAAGCCGGGGGTCTGATGGCTCAGATGGCGCGGCCTCTCCGACTCTATGTCGTTGCCGGCGAACATTCCGGCGACGCGCTGGGCGCCAAGCTGATGGCGGAAATCAAGTCGCGGCTCGGCCACGGCGTCGTGTTCGACGGGGTCGGCGGGGACGAAATGGCCAACGAGGGGCTGATGCCGCTGTTTCCTCTGTCGGAGGTGGCGGTCATGGGGCCGATCAATATCCTCAAGCGGTTGCCGCGCCTCATCGCGCGGATCGACGAGACGGCCAGGGACGCGGTGGCGGTCGCGCCGGATGCCGTCGTCATCATCGACAGTCCGGAGTTCACACATCCCATTGCGCGGCGCATCCGCAAGCGCCTGCCCGACGTCCCCGTCATCGACTACGTGAGCCCGAGCGTTTGGGCGTGGCGGCCGGGCCGGGCGAAGCGCATGCGCGGCTACGTCGATCACGTGCTTGCGCTGCTGCCGTTCGAGCCGGAGGCTCATGCTCGGCTCGGCGGCCCGAAGTGCACCTACGTCGGGCACTCGCTGAGCGAGCGGCTCGACTGGATCCGGACGCAGGACGGGGAAGGGCTCAGAGCGCGGCTCGGGCTCGACCGGCGGAAGCGCGTTCTGGTGGTGCTTCCCGGTAGCCGTGTCTCGGAGGTTTCGCGGCTGATGGCGCCGTTCGGTGAAACGGTCGAGCGTTTGCAGGGTGCGTGCCGGGAGGGGCTGGAGGTTCTGCTGCCCGTGGTCGCGACGGTGCGGCCACTCGTGGAGCAGGCGCTCCGATCCTGGCGTTTCCCGGTGCGGCTCGTGGAAGGCGAAGCCGACAAGTTCGCGGCCTTCCGGCTTGCGGACGCCGCGCTGGCCGCGTCCGGCACGGTCACGCTGGAACTGGGGCTCGCCGGAACGCCGTCGGTCGTCGCCTACAAGGTGGACGCCGTCGCCTCGCGGCTGCGGTTTCTCCTCAACGTCAAATCCATCGTTCTCGCCAACCTGGTGGCCGACGAGATCATCTATCCGGAATTCGTGCAGGAGCAGGTGACGCCCGGCAATCTGGCGGGTGCGCTGGCGCCGCTTTTGTCGGACAGTGTCGAACGGCGTCGGCAGGTGGATCTTCTGCGGCGTGTGCCGGAGCGGATTGCCATCGGCGGCAAGCGGCCGAGCGCGCTCGCGGCCGATATCGTGCTCGACTATGCGACGCATGCGCGGTTGCGCGCGTGACCGTCAGCGCGCCCGTTTCCCACCTCCCGCGAGGGGAGGTGGGAGCGGGAGTGGCGGTTATTCCGCGGCGGCCATGGCGGGCTGGTTGACGCGGCTCACCTCGACAAGGTTGTCGGAATAGGTGGGCGCGCGACCCAGACCACAATGGGCGTCGGAGGAAATGCAGTTGACCGAGCCGTCGGTGCGGTTGAGCGAGCGCCAGTAGCCGAGCGTGGCGACCACGATGCCGGGGTTTACGTCGTCGGTGATCTTGGCAACGCCGGTGAAGTCGCCGCGATCGTTGTAGACGCGGACCGGATCGCCTTCCTTGATGTTGCGCTTTTCTGCGTCTGCCGGCGAGATCAGCACGAACTGTTCGCCCTGGCCTTTGATCTTGTGCGGCTCGTTGGCGTAGCACGAGTTCAGGAAGCCGTGGCTCTTGGGCGAGATGATGTTGAGCGAATAGAGCTTCGCCCGGTCCGGGTTCGTTTCCGGAGCTTCGCGGTTGGGGATGTAACCGGGAAGCGGATCGACGGGCGAGCCGTCCTGGTCGCCGTCGTACATGGCCCGGAAAGGCCCGGCGACGAAGTTCTTGGCGTCGTGCAACAGGAACTCGACTTTGCCCGACGGCGTCGGGAACTTGCCGTCCTTGTGCGGCGTGCGCGTGTCGGCCGAGCCCACGTCGATTTTGTAGTACCCGTGCTTCTTGAAGTACTCCATGTCGATGCCGCCCATCTTGGGATCGTCCCAATTGATGTAATAGGCGGCGAGTTCGCTGTCGGTCATTTTGAAGACGGGATCATCGAAGCCCATCTCCTTTGCCAACAGACGCCACATGTCGCTCGTCGGCTTGCATTCGCCGGGCGGCTCGACGGCCTTCTGATTGTACGTGAAGTAGAAATGGCCCCACGACCACATCATGTCTTCGGCTTCGCCCGCCATGGCGTTCGGCAGCACGATGTCGGCGTATTTCGCCGTGTCGGTCATGAAGTGTTCGGCGACGACGGTGAACAGGTCCTCGCGCTTCAGGCCCTTGACGATCTTGTTCGTTTCGGGCGCCTGTGAAACCGGGTTGGTGCAGAAGACGAACAGCGACTTTAGCGGCGGATCGAGCTTCATTTCGCCGGTGAGCGCGGCGCCGAGGCGCAGATTGTTGATGGCGCGCGTGCCGGGCTTGATCCAGTCGCCGCGCGAGACCTTCGCCCAGTCGACGGGGAAGTCCCACAACGGCATCTGCAGCAGACCGCCGCCGACGTGCTTCCACGAACCGACGAGTGCGGGTAGCGCGCAGACGGCCCGGATGGCCTGACCACCGCCAGCGTGACGTTCGAGCGCCACGCCGAGACGAATGACGGAGGGCTGGGCGGTTGCAAATTCGCGCGCGAATTTGCGGATGTCGTCGGCCTTCACGCCGGTGACCTTCTCGACATACTCGGGCGAGAAGTCGGCCGCGCGCTGTTTCAGTTCCGGATAGCCGTAGGTGTTCTTGTCCACCCACTCTTGGTCGACGAGACCCTGCTCGATGATGGAGTTGATGAAGCCCATGGCGAGAGCCCCGTCGGTTCCGGGTCTCGGGCAGATGTGCCAATCGCCGGCCTTGGCCGTGCGCGAGCGGTAGGAGTCGATGACGACGACCTTGGCTCCGCGCTTCTGCGCTTCGAGCACGAAGGGCCAGTGGTGCAGGTTGGTGGAGATGGAGTTGCACGCCCAGATCACGATGAACTTGGCGTGGACGAAGCTTTCGGGATCGACGCCACCGGTGGGGCCAACGGTCAGCAGCCATGCGGTCGAGGACCCTGATGCGCAGAAGGTCTTTTCGTTGACGGTTGTGCCGAGGCGATTGAAGAAGGGATCGCCCGAGTTGATGCCCTGAACGAGACCCATGTTGCCGAGATAGCTGTAGGGCATGATCGCCTGGCTGCCGTGCTCGGCGATGATCGCGCGCCAGCGGCGGCCGATTTCTGAAATGGCTTCGTCCCAGGTTATGCGTTCCCACTGGCCGGAGCCTTTGGGACCCTTGCGGCGCAGCGGATAGAGCAGGCGGTCGGGATTGGCGTGATGATCGTGGAAGTCCTTGAGCTTGACGCACAGCCCGCCGCGCGTCATCGGGTGGTCCTTGTTGCCGCGAACGTCGATGAGTTTGCCGTCACGGACTTCGTAAACCATGGAGCACGTGTCGGGGCAGTCGTGCGGACATGCGCCGTGGAATACCTCTGACTTCAACTGCTCGTTCATCGCGCTTCCTCTCCAGATTATCTTTTTCTGGGCCACGCCCAGCTGCCGTCTCGCTTCGAGGCAAGACCGGCGCCTACCCCCCTGGCAGGTGTGCGACATCCTGACACCGATCAGCCGATTGGGCAATGCGCATGGCCGCGCGCAAGCACTGGAGCCAACCATTTGATTTGGCAATGGCGGCGAGGAAAAAGTTAAACGAGGACGTCGCGATAAAGATGGAGACGGCCACCCGAGTCGCGGATTTCCCAACCGTCGGGGCCAAGGCTGACATCACGTGACAGGAGGGAAATCTTCCCGGCGGCCCCCGGCAGGTCGAGCACGTAATCGGGCCGCGCCACGCCGGAGAGACGGCGGTGCAGTTCGCGGATGAGTGCAATGCCGCGATCGACCGGCACGCGAAAGTGAGCGGTGCCGTTCGCCAGATCCCCGTGGTGGATGTAGTAGGGCAGGACGCGGTTCTCGAGGAAGGCGCGCATCAGGGCTTCCAGCGTATCCGGATCGTCATTGATGTCCCGCAGCAGCACGGTCTGGCTGACGAGCGGCAGCCCCGCACCGGCGATGCGCGCGAGGGCCGTCCGCGCGGCCGCGGTCAGTTCGCGCGGATGATTGGAATGTAGCCCCACAATCACGGTCTTTTGCGTTTCCCGCAGAGCGCCCACGAAGTCATTCGTAATCCTCTCTGGGGCGACGACGGGCACGCGCGTATGCCAGCGGACGATCTTCACATGAGGAATGGAGTCGAGGGCCAGCATCAGGGAACGGACGCGGCGTTCTGACAGGACGAACGGATCGCCGCCGGTCAGGATCACCTCCCAGATCTGGGGCGCGCCCCGGATGTAATCGAGCGCGGCCTCGATTTCGAGGTCGCTCAGATTTCTTCCCGCATCGGGGCCGACCATTTCGCGCCGGAAGCAGAAGCGGCAGTAGACCGGGCACACTCCGACGATCTTCAGAAGCACGCGGTCGGGATAGCGGTGCACGAGACCGGGAACGGGGCTCTTGATGCCGTCCCCGATGGGGTCGGACTGTTCTGCGGCAAGGCTCGTCAGTTCCGCGACGTCGGGAAGGAACTGGCGGGCGATGGGGTCTGCCGGATCCGGCGCTTCGATCAGTGCCGCCATCGCGGGCGTGATCGAGATGGCGTAGCGTGCCGCGACCTCTTCGATCGCTGCTTTGGACCGGGGCGATGCCAAGCCGGCGGCGACCAGATCGTCAGCGGTACGCAGTATCCTGTCGCCGATGATCACGTCGCGGGCCAGATGTCGGTGTCGTGGTCGGGGTGCTGATGGGAGACGAGTTTGTCGAGAAACGGAGCCGCGATGATGTCGTCGATCGTCTGGCGGGCGGGCAGGGCCGGAATGCCGTCGGCGTAGGGAAGCTTGCCTTCGATGCCGAACTGGACGGTCGGGGCGATCATGTCCGGGTGGTCGAATGCGGCGATGGCGAGTGCTACGCCGTCGGGCGCTTCATAGGTCAGCGGCGTGCCGCAGTTAGCGCAGAACCCGCGATTGACGAAGTTGGATGACGCGAAGCGTTTCGGCTCGCCGCGCGTCCAGAGAAGTTTGGCACCCTTGGTGTTCACCAGGGGGGCGTAAAAGCCACCGAACGCTTTCTGGCACATGCGGCAGTGGCAGACGGAGGCGTCCTTCAGCTCACCCTCGACGCGGAAGCGGACCGCACCGCATTGGCAACCGCCTGTCAGGACGTTGTCGCTCATGGCGGCTCCTATTCCCCTTTGCGGCGGTGCATGAACGCGATGCGTTCGAAGAGATGCACGTCCTGTTCGTTCTTCAGAAGCGCGCCGGCGAGCGGCGGGATCAGCTTGCGGCTGTCGGTTTCCTTCAGCAACGCGAAGTCGATGTCTTCCGCGAGCAGGAGTTTCAGCCAGTCGATCAGTTCCGACGTCGAGGGCTTCTTCTTCAGTCCTGGAACATCGCGCATGTCATAGAAGATGCGCAGCGCCTCGGAGACGAGCCGGCCCTTGAGGTTGGGGAAGTGAACGTCGACGATCTTCTGCATGGTTTCCGGATCAGGAAACTTGATGAAGTGGAAGAAGCAGCGGCGCAGGAAGGCGTCGGGAAGTTCCTTTTCGTTGTTCGACGTGATGATGACGATGGGGCGCTGCCGCGCCTTGATCGTCTCGCCCGTCTCGTAGACGAAGAACTCCATGCGATCGAGTTCCTGGAGCAGGTCGTTGGGAAACTCGATATCGGCCTTGTCGATCTCGTCGATCAGAAGGATCGGGCGGCGGTCCATCGCGAACGCCTCCCAGAGCTTGCCCCGCTTGATGTAGTTGCGGATGTCCGTGACCCGTTCATCGCCGAGCTGGCTGTCGCGCAGGCGGGAGACGGCGTCGTACTCGTAGAGACCCTGCTGGGCCTTGGTGGTCGATTTGATGTGCCACTCGATGATCGGGGCATCCAGCGCGCGCGCCACTTCCTGGGCCAGTACGCTCTTGCCCGTTCCGGGTTCGCCCTTGATGAGCAGCGGACGTTCAAGCGTGATCGCGGCATTGACGGCGACTTTGAGGTCGGGTGTGGCGACGTAGTTTTTCGTGCCCTCGAATTTCATGTCTCGCTCTTTCTCGGCTGACCGGGCGACGGTAAGGCGGGGCGGGACGCCGGGAAAGGGGACCGAACGCCACCGGACGAGACCCCGGTTCCGTGGCGGACGGGGATCGCCTGTCTGCACAACTCGTGGTGGCTTTCACTGTGGGGCCGTCCCGGGCTTCATCCGGCCATGGCAGGCGCTTTGCAGGTGGCCACAAGCGACCGGATTCACTGGAAAAATAAAAAGTTCCGGCGGTAAGGCGCGGCTTGCCTTGACACCGCCTCCCACCCGCGACAATAGGTTCGCGACCGTCCGGCCCCGCAGGCACGAGTCGTCCCGGAGGCCGGCCTTCGCAGTGCACGAGCATGCCTCCACCGGAGACAGCACATGGGCAAGCGCGATAACAAGCCGACGACCGGCAAGGCAAAGCCGGCTGCTGCGCGTCCGAAGGCGAGCGCATCGCAGAAGGCGCGGAGCGCCTCTGCGCCGGCGTCCCGAGCCAAGCCAGCCGCCAAGACGCCCGCCACCGCCAAGGGCGGGCCCGTAAAGTACGCGCAAGCAAAACCCGCTGCCAAGGCCGTATCTGCCGCTCCTCAGAAGACGCGGACCCAGACAAAGGCCGCGCAAAAACAGTCGGATAAGAAACTGGTCGATCGCGCCAAGGTGTCGGCGATCGTTTTGTCGCCCGACTATCGACCGTCGGAAGACGAACCGTTCATGAACGAACACCAGCGGATGTACTTCCGCCAGAAGCTCCTCAACTGGAAAGAGGAGATCATCCGGCAGACGAAGGAAACTCTGGAAGGCTTGCACGAGGACAGCATTCAGCACGCCGATCTCGCCGACCGGGCGACTTCGGAGACCGATCGCGCGCTCGAACTGCGGGCGCGTGATCGCCAGCGCAAGTTGGTGT
>JBLMYE010000170.1:0-3775 GCA_050258115.1 Deltaproteobacteria bacterium
CGCGCATGCGCTGGCCTACGCGCAGGCCAAGGGCGTTGATATGGAGACGGCCGCGCTGCGCGTGTTCTCCAACGCGGATGGCGCTTACGGCGCCAACGTCAACCAGCTCGTCGAAGAAGGCATCTGGCAGGACGAGGATGAACTCGCCGAGACCTACACGCGGCGTAAGAGCTTCGCGTATGGCCGGTCGGGCAAGCCGGAACAGCAGTCGGCGCTTCTGGAAAGCGTGCTCTCCAACGTGAAGCTCGCCTATCAGAATCTCGAGTCGGTGGAAGTCGGAATCACGACCATCGACCATTATTTCGATACGCTCGGCGGCATCAGCCGGGCCGTGCGGCGCGCGAGCGGCAACGAGGTGCCCGTCTACATCGGGGACCAGACTCGTGGCGAGGGTCTCGTCAGGTCTCTGTCGGAGCAGGTCGCCCTCGAAACGCGCACGCGGACCCTTAATCCGAAGTGGTATGAGGGCATGCTGAAGCACGGCTACGAGGGTGTGCGCCAGATCGAAGCGCAAGTGACGAACACTCTCGGCTGGTCGGCGACGACGGGTCAGGTCGCGCCCTGGGTTTATCACCAGATCACGCAGACTTTCGTCCTCGACCCGGAAATGCGCGAACGCCTCGCGGCTTTGAACCCGACGGCGTCCGCGAAAGTCGCCAACCGGCTGCTCGAAGCGCACGAGCGCAACTACTGGACTCCGGAACCTGGTGTTCTGGAAGCATTGAGGAACGCGGGCGCTGATCTCGAGGACCGTCTCGAAGGCGTCGGAGTGGAGGTCGCCGCATGACGGCTACGATTTTCAAGAGCGCCGCGCTGAAAGAGCGGGGTCGCACCGGCGACGGGGAAGGCAGCGTGCAGGTCCACATGGATCCGCGCGTGTCGATCCCTACGACGGCGAAGGTGTTCGCTGTCTATGGCAAAGGCGGGATCGGCAAAAGCACGACCTCGTCGAACCTGTCGGCGGCGTTCTCCAAGCTCGGCAAGCGCGTGCTGCAGATCGGATGTGATCCAAAACACGACTCCACCTTCACTTTGACGAAGGCGCTCGTTCCAACCGTGATCGACGTGCTGGAGCAGGTGAACTTCCACACGGAGGAATTGCGGGTCGAAGACTTCGTTTATGAAGGCTACAACGGCGTGCTCTGCGTGGAGGCCGGCGGCCCTCCGGCCGGCACGGGCTGCGGCGGATACGTCGTCGGGCAGACGGTGAAGCTTCTGAAAGAGCATCATCTTCTCGATGAGACGGATGTCGTGATCTTCGACGTGCTCGGCGACGTGGTGTGCGGCGGCTTTGCCTCGCCCCTGCAGCACGCCGAACGCGGACTTATTGTCTGCGCGAACGACTTCGACAGTATCTTCGCCATGAACCGCATTGCCGCGGCGATCCAGGCGAAATCCAAGAACTATGGCATTCGCATCGGCGGGGTGATCGCAAATCGCTCGAAGGCGACGGATCAGATCGACCGTTTCAACGAGCAGATCGGCCTCAACCGGCTGGCCCACTTCCCCGATCTCGACGTGATCCGGCGCTCGCGTCTCAAGAAGTCCACGTTGTTCGAAATGGAACCGTCTCCGGAGCTGGAAGCCGTTCAGCAGGAATACCTGCGTCTGGCCGCGTCTCTATGGGCCGGCACCGAGCCTCTGGAAGCGCGTCCCATGAAAGACCGCGAGATCTTCGATTTCCTGGGATACGACTGATGCACACCCTCTCTTACCGTCAGCGCCGCAGCGAATTGCAGACGTACTTCGACCGGACTGCCTCGGAAGCCTGGGCGCGTTTGACGTCTGATGCGCCGGTGAGCGGTATCCGCCGCACGGTGAGGGCGGGGCGCGATCGCATGCGGGCCACCCTTCTTGACTGGATGCCGGCCGATCTTACGGGGTTGCGTGTTCTCGATGCCGGCTGTGGCACAGGTGCCTTGTCGTTCGAGGCCGCGCGGCGTGGCGCCGAGGTGGTGGCCATCGATCTCGCTGAGACACTCGTGACGCTCGCTTCGGAGCGGACGGCACGATTGCGGTCTGAGCTGGCGTCTTCCGAAAGATACGGCTCGATACACTTCCACGTGGGGGACATGCTCGACCCGGCGCTGGGCCGGTTCGATTACGCCGTCGCGATGGATTCTCTCATCCACTACCGGCCGGCCGACATGGTTGCGATGCTCGGACGGCTGTCAGCGAACGTCGAGCGCGGGATCATCTTCACCTTCGCTCCCCGGACGCCGGCTCTGACGTTGATGCACGCGGTCGGCCGTTTCTTCCCCAGGCAGGACCGAGCCCCGGCCATCGAGCCGGTCGATGTCGGCGAACTCCGCCGGCATATCGCGGCAGAGCCGGCACTTTCAACCTTCCGCGAGGCTCATCACTTCCGTGTCGACAGCGGATTTTACGTGTCCTCGGCGATGGAGCTGCGCAGAGCATGACCGGCGTCAATAACAAGCTGCTCAAAGCATGGGGGAGCGTCAGCCCGCGGTTCCTGCCGTTTGCCGACGCGGTGACGGCTGAGCTGCCTCTCGGCCGGCTTCTGAGGCTTTCGCTGTTCCAGGTTACGGTGGCGATGGCGTTCGTGCTGCTCAACGGCACGCTCAATCGCGTCATGATCGTCGAACTCGGCGTTCCCACGTTCGTCGTCTCGATCGCCGTTTCGCTGCCTCTGCTTTTCGCACCGTTCCGGGCACTGGTCGGTTTCAAATCCGACACTCACAAGTCGGCACTCGGCTGGAAGCGCGCGCCTTACATCTGGTTCGGTTCCTTGCTGCAGTTCGGCGGTCTGGCGATCATGCCGTTCGCTTTGTTCGTTCTGTCGGGCGATACCACGGGTCCCGTGTGGATCGGATATGCGGGTGCGGCGCTCGCGTTTCTTCTCGTCGGCGCCGGGTTGCACACGACGCAAACCGCAGGTCTGGCGCTCGCTACGGATATTGCTCCGGCTCACGCCCGCCCGCGGGTGGTGGCATTCCTGTATGTGATGTTGCTTCTCGGTATGGTGGGGAGTTCGATCATTTTCGGCTGGTTGCTGTCCGAGTTCAGCCAGGTGAGACTCATCCAGGTCGTTCAGGGCGCGGCTGCGCTGACGATGGTGCTCAACCTGATCGCACTCTGGAAGCAGGAGGTCCGCGATCCTTCCAAGACCCGCGGCCGTGCCGACGATGAGCCCGGTTTCGTGCAGGCCTGGAAGGCCCTGACGGCCTCGGGCCCCTGGATGCGCGTGCTGGTGAGCGTCGGACTGGGCACTGCGGCCTTCAGCATGCAGGACATTCTGCTCGAACCTTATGGCGGCGAGGTACTGCATCTCAGCGTGGGACAAACCACGGTTCTGACGGGGCTTCTGGCAGGCGGAACCCTGGTCGGATTCGTCGCTGCTTCAGCGGCGCTCAATGCCGGTTTCGATCCCTTCCGCCTTGCGGCGCTGGGCGCCGTCGCCGGACTTGCGGCGTTCCCACTCGTCATCGTTTCGGCGCCGACGGAATCGGTGACCGCGTTCCGGGCCGGTACGGTTCTCATTGGCTTCGGCAGCGGCTTGTTCTCGGTCGGCACGCTGACCGCGGCCATGAACCTGTCGAGTGGCGCGGCGAACGGCTTGGCGCTGGGCGCATGGAGTGCGGTGCAGGCTTCCGCGTCGGGGCTGGCGATCGCTGTTGGCGGTCTCATCCGCGACGCCGTCAGTTCTCTCGCCGTATCGGGCCGGCTTGGCGAGGCGCTGGCCAGCCCGGCCACGGGTTACACCACGGTCTATCACATCGAAATCATTCTGCTCTTCGCGACGCTCGTTGCGATC
>JBLMYE010000171.1:0-4387 GCA_050258115.1 Deltaproteobacteria bacterium
GTATTTCTCGGGCATTTCTTCGGACCCGTGCGCGCGATCATTCCCGTCGTCGCGGGCATGTTCCGGATGCGCCAGCTTCCCTTCCAGATCGCGAACGCGGCCAGCGCCTTCATTTGGGCCATCGGCGTGATTGCACCGAGTTTCTTCGCCGTGACCTTTCGCGAAGAAATCGTGGCCTTCGTGCGCGAGCACCACCTGATCGCAGCGGGGCTCCTCTTCGTCACGGCCTATTTGAACAGCATCCCCATGCCCCTCATGGCGATCCCGACGCTCCTCCTTTTCCTGGCGACGGCAATCCTCTTCCTGTTCGCGGGAGGAGACCCGCTCATCGCTTTCCTTGCGAGCTTTGCAGGTGCTCTCGCCGGAGACCTGTTGGCGTATCGATCCGGGAAGCTGCATCCCGGCGAGGACATCCATAACGTGTGGCCCAACAGTTGGAGCCCCGAATCCGCCGATCAAGCGATCGCTTTCATCAACCAGCGTGGTGCGATGGGCCTGATCCGGTCGAAGTTCCATACGACGCTGCGGTCGTTCGCCCCGCTCGCCGCCGGAGCGGTCAACGTGCCGATCGGGCCATTTGCGGTCGCAAGCATCGCATCCTGCGCCCTTTGGACTGCGATCCTTTTGGCTCCCGTCCCGCTCTTCCGGGTGTTCTTTACAGCTTGAGACTTGCCAGCTGGAAGCTCCTGGCCTAGACGGTGCGTTCGCAATTCAGGGGCATGCCTTGCCCCCGCAACCAGATTCAAAGGTCACTCCCATGAGCGCACGCAGCGATCGCAATATCGAAACCCGCAAGAAGAAATCCCGCCGTGCTATTGCCCGTCCCAAGACGACCCGCATCCAGGGCAACACGGGTGGGGCCCGCAAGCGTCTGAAAAAGGCGGCCGGCATTGCCCGCGGCAAGGCCAAGGCCTGAGCCAAGTCACCTCGGCTGGCATTGATCAAACGGTAGCGTACTCAAAGCCAAGGGCTACAGCACAGGCAGCCCTGCATGACCGCTATTCGATCCCGAGCTTCTTTTTCAGGATCTCGTTGACCGCTGCCGGGTTCGCCTTGCCGCCGGAAGATTTCATAACCTGACCGACGAACCAGCCGAGCAGGTTCGGCTTCGACTTGGCCTGCTCCGCCTTGTCCGGGTTGGCGGCAAGAATTTCATCGACGGCCTTCTCGATGGCACCGGTATCGGTGACCTGCTTCATGCCGCGTGCCTCGACGATCTCGGCAGGGTCTCCACCTTCGGTCCACAAGATCTCGAACAGGTCCTTGGCGATTTTGCCCGAGATGACCCCCGATGAAATGAGATCGACGAGACCGCCCAGCTGCTTTGCCGAAACCGGCGACTGCGCGATGTCGCGGCCTTCCTTGTTGAGCCGGCCGAACAGCTCGTTGATCACCCAGTTCGCCGCCAGCTTTCCGTCGCGCCCCTTGGCCACGGCCTCGAAGTAATCGGCATTTGCCCGCTCGGCGACCAGCACCCCCGCGTCGTAAGCCGAGAGCCCATAGTCCTTCATGAAGCGCGCACGCTTCTCATCGGGCAGTTCCGGCAGGTGCCGGGCCAGATCGTCCACCCACGGCTGTTCGAGTTCCAGCGGCAGAAGGTCAGGGTCGGGGAAGTATCGATAGTCGTGCGCCTCTTCTTTCGAGCGCATCGACCGCGTTTCGCCTTTGCCGGGATCGAACAGCCGCGTCTCCTGATCGATCTTGCCGCCATCTTCCAGAATGTCGATCTGACGGCGCGCCTCGACTTCGATCGCCTGACCGATGAAGCGGATCGAGTTGACGTTCTTGATCTCGCAGCGCGTACCGAGAGGTTCGCCGGGCCGGCGCACGGAAACGTTCACGTCGGCGCGCAGATTGCCCTTCTCCATGTCACCGTCCGACGTCTCGAGATAGCGCAGGATCGTGCGCAGCTTCGTGACGTAGGCTTGCGCCTCCTTGGCCGAACGCATGTCGGGCCTGGACACGATTTCCATGAGCGCCACGCCGGACCGGTTGAGGTCGACATAGGAGTAATCGGGGTGCTGGTCGTGGATCGATTTCCCGGCGTCCTGTTCCAGATGCAGACGCTCGATGCCGATTGTCTTGGTCTCGCCGTCAACCTCGATCTCGATCTGTCCCTCGCCGACAACGGGCTGCTTATATTGCGAAATCTGGTAGCCCTGCGGCAGATCCGGATAGAAATAGTTCTTCCGGTCGAACACGCTCTTCAGGTTAATCGCGGCCTTCAATCCGAGGCCGGTGCGCACCGCCTGCGCCACGCATTCCCTGTTGATCACCGGAAGCATGCCCGGCATCGCCGCGTCGACGAGTGAAACATGGCTGTTCGGCTCGCCGCCGAACGCCGTCGAGGAGCCCGAAAACAATTTCGATCGGGATGCGACCTGCGCATGAACCTCCATGCCGATGACGACTTCCCAATCACCGGTCGCTCCCGGAATCAGCTTGGAAGTCTTCGACTTGGCAACAGTCGTGTCAGCGCGCCCCATGGCTTCGTCCCGCCTTGGTCAATGAGGAGATGAGAGAGCCTTGGTTATCGTACCGGGGCGGGGCAGGCAACCCGCGGCCGGGGCGACGGCAGGCGTCTCACGGGGGCGTGGGCGCGAGGTACTTCAGCGCGGCGGTCGATACCGCTCCACCGACGACACACGGAATGCCGAGTTGCACCTGCCCCATCGCGCTTGCCGCCACGCATCCGAGCGCCAGAGCGGTTTGTCCTGCCTGCCCCCACCAGGAGTAATTGCGGGCACTCTGAGGACCCTTGGCTTTCAGCTCATCGATGGCGGCCACCGCATCCCGCCGGATTTTGGCCGTCTCGAAGGTTTCCGCTGCCAGGATCACCTCACGCAGATTGGTCCGCGCGATTTCGCTCTCCTGCGTATTCATCTGCGCCTTCAAGACGTCGAGCAGTTCCTTGTCGCGCGTTGCGTTGGACGCCAGCGTCCATTTTGCCATCGCCGCGATCGTGAGCTTTTCGACGCTGTCGCCTTCCTTCATCCAGGCGAGCGCTGAAACGATCCGCCCGACCGCGGCCTCCGATCCGCTCCCGAAATAGAAGCCCCAATGACTATCGAGCACGAACGATCCTTCATCGAGCGGCAGCTCGAACAGCGTCTTGCCGTCGCCATAGAGATATTTGTCGATGAGCACCTGACGGGCCGGCATACGCTCGGAGAACGCTGAGAGCACCTGCTTCCAGTTGGGCAGGCCCGAGAACGCAATCGCCTTGATCAGGATGACCTGATCTTCGGGCGGCATGGGAAACATCTGCGCGACGAGGCGGGGAGCCTTGTCAGGATTGGTCCCCAGCACGCCGGCGATGAACCCAACCTGGAGTCCCGCCTGATCAAGCTCGCGCAGCAGACCATATTCGCCCATGGCCTTCACCGCGGCCGGCAGTTTGTCGGGGTCAGGTTCGGCGCGGTAGGAATTGATCCACTTCAGCACGGCTTCAGCGCGCGGAAAGGGCTCTTGCGGCGCACGCGCCTTTTTCGCCGCCGCGATTGCAGCAGCCGGCAGCAGCAGGATCAGCAGAACCGCGATGATGCGCGACAGGCTCCCCATCGTCCCTCCGGCCATAGTCTCCGAATGAGGCGACCGGTGCCGTGGCGCTTTTGTGGCGCGGTACTGTGACCGTTGATCCGAACGTTCGGCCCGCAAGGCGGCTCGGCCAGAAAAGCCCCTGCGACACCGATCTTGACCCCACCCGTCGTCCGGACGATGTAACCGGCATGTCCGACGAACACACATCCGACGAGATCCCGCAACCGGGCGGCGGCCCGGGACCTGCGACCGGACCGGAAGTTATTGCCGGCTACCTCAAAACGCTGACCGCCCAGCCCGGCGTCTACAGAATGCTCGATGCCGGGGGAAACGTGCTGTATGTCGGCAAGGCGCGCAGTCTCAAGGCTCGCGTTTCGAGCTACGCCCGCGGTCATGGGCATTCCAACCGCATCGCCAGGATGATCTCCGAGACCGCCTCGATGGAGTTCGTCACGGTCCGCACCGAAGCGGAAGCGTTGCTGCTGGAAGCCAATCTCATCAAGCGCTTCCGGCCCCGTTTCAACGTGCTGATGCGCGACGACAAGTCGTTTCCCTACATCCTGATCCGCCGCGACACTCCGGCACCCCAGATTCTCAAGCATCGGGGCGCACGCACAATCAAGGGCGACTACTTCGGTCCGTTCGCCTCCGCGGGTGCCGTGACGCGTGCGATCAGCATGCTTCAGCGGGCGTTTCTCCTGCGCTCGTGTTCCGACAGCGTTTTCGAAGGCCGCACCCGCCCCTGCCTACTCTTCCAGATCAAGCGCTGCGCCGGCCCGTGCACCCATGAGATCCCGGACGCCGATTATCAGGCGCTGGTCGAGGAAGCCGTCCGCTTCCTGCGCGG
>JBLMYE010000172.1:0-3378 GCA_050258115.1 Deltaproteobacteria bacterium
ATCCGCCGCAGCGTCTTTGCATCGAGCCGGTCGATATCGAGAAAATGTCGGACTGCACTGGCCTTGGCCATAGTCGAGGGGCCTTATGTTGGACGGGAAATCAGGATTTGGGAGAGAGCGCCGCAAAGGCACGGCGCATCCGCGTCAGGCCTTCCGAGATCTCGGCATCTGAAACGTTCAGTGGCGGCAGAACGCGCATCACGTTTTCACCGGCGCCGACGGTCAGCATCTTTTCGCCGATCACCGCCTTCACCGCATCCGCGACGGGCGGCGCCAGCTTCACGCCCGCGAGCAGACCCTTGCCGCGCACGTCGAGCACGACGTCGGGAAACTCGTCTTTCAGCTGCGCGAGGCCCTGAGACAACCGGTTGGCGCGCAACGTTACGGTATCGAGAAATCCGGGCTCGAGCACGGCATCGAGGACCGCGGCGCCGACGGCCGTGGCCAGCGGATTGCCGCCGAACGTGGACCCGTGCGTACCGGGCGTCATACCCTTGGCGGCTTCCGCCGTCGCAAGAAATGCACCCACCGGAAAACCGCCACCGATGCCCTTTGCGATGGCCATGATATCGGGACTGACGCCGGCCCATTCATGCGCGAACAGTTTGCCCGTCCGCCCCACACCACTCTGCACTTCGTCCATAATGAGAAGAAGCCCGTGCGCGTCGCATAGCGCCCGCAGGCTTTGCAGGAATGCGTCCGATGCGGTGCGGACACCGCCCTCTCCCTGCACGGGCTCGATCATGATCGCGGCGGTCTCGCCGCAGATCATGCTCTCGACCGCTTCGAGGTTTCCGAACGGGACCTGATCGAAACCGCCGGCCGGTTCGCCGAAGCCTTCGAGATATTTCGGATTGCCGCCGGCCGCGATCGTCGCAAGGGTGCGGCCGTGGAAAGCGCCCTCAAATGTTATGATCCGCCAGCGCTCGGGCGCTCCGTTCACGAAGTGATAGCGGCGCGCGGTCTTGATGGCCCCCTCGCACGCCTCTGCACCCGAATTGCAGAAGAACACCTTGTCGGCGAATGTGACCTCCACGAGCCGCTCGGCGAGCGCCTCCTGCCCAGCGACGCGGTAGAGGTTGGAGGTGTGCCACAGCCTCCCGGCCTGCCCGGTCAGAGCCGCGACCAGCCGGGGATGGGTGTGGCCGAGCGCATTGACCGCGACGCCGGAAGCGAAGTCGAGATAGGCATCGCCTGCCTCCGTATAGAGCCAGCAGCCATCCCCCCTGGCAAAAACCAGGTTCTGCCGGGCATACGTTCCCATCACGGCGGCAGAGGGCGCGCCCCCACCCGTTTCAGTCCGGTTCGGCATTGGAGCGACGCGCGGCTCGGCCATCGCGGTTCCCCCTGCACCCCAAAAAATCAAAAAGGCCGCCTGTTTTCGGCGGCCGGGATGCGGAATTGGTACGCGGGCGCGCCCCGGCTGTCAACGCCGCCACACTCGCGGGTGATTCGTCTTTTCCAAATGTGTTTTTCGGGGATGGCAAACAAGAAGGCCCCGGATTTCGCAGTTCCACGAATCGCCGTGTGGCCTCCAAGCCACTTGTCCAAGTCAACACCCCTGGCGATGACGGCCTATCCTTGTAGGCGGAATTCTAGTCGTAGTACCTTTCCAGCGTCCGGCCACGACATGTCGCGCGTATCGCGACTCCGATGTCAGTTTCGTGCCCGGCACGCGTAAACGAGGCAGTGTTGTAGTGCCTCTCTTAAGTTCGCGTGCGTCAGTCCAAGTGTCATTCAGTCAAGTGTCAGTTCGCGGTCATCGCCCTTGCGTTCCAGGCGGCCTCCGAAGCGCGTCTACTCGCGCCCGGTAGTCATCCAGAGCAGGTCGAGACCCGTCATCGCCGGCGCGCGCCTTCATGGCCGCGGCGCGGCCAGGGGGTATTATTATCATGGAGCTTCAAGCGATGGGCTGGAACGATGAGCGCGTCGAACAGCTGAAGAAGCTATGGTCCGAGGGGCTGAGCGCCAGCCAGATCGCCAGCCGCCTGGGCGGCGTCACCCGCAACGCCGTAATCGGCAAAGTCCATCGTCTCGGCCTGTCCGGCCGCGCGACGACGTCACGGATGAAGTCTCACCGGCCTCGCCCGCGCCCAGCGAACGGTCTTCCCGGCAACAAGCGGATGATGCCGAAGGGCGGTCGCTTCCCGGCGGCACCGAATTCCCCGTTGCAACAGATCTACCAGGCAGAACCCTTCCAGCCTTCGGCCGAAGAACTCGACATTCCGCTCGCGGAGCGCAAGTCCATCCAGACACTTCTGGAGTGCCATTGCCGCTGGCCAATCGGCGACCCGCAGCTGGCCGATTTCCACTTCTGCGGCAAGCAGAAGGTACCGGGCCTGCCCTATTGCGAATTCCATGCGCGCCGAGCGTTCCAGCCGCCCCAGGCCCGCCGCCGTGAGCGTGACGTCGCGGAACCGGCGGTGCCCGCCCTTACGGCCGAGCCCTCCGACAAGGAGACCGCTTCGACCTGACATTCGAAAATTCTCAAGATTGCCGGTCGTTTACTACCGGCAGAGGGGGGAGAAGACCGGAGCGCCGGGGGGCGCACTCCGGTCTTCTCTTTTTTGTGCCCAATTCGAGCCGTTTAAATGATGCATGGGCCCTGATCCTAACGGCCCGTTAACCAATCGGAGGCTGTAACTATGGGAACAGCGCGGGTTCCCCGGCACGATTAGGTTGTTATTATATTCACGAGCGGAGGGGGGCCGACGTGAAATGCGCGCGCCCTGTGTGGGCGGCGGTTTCTCGAACGACGAGGTTTGCCATGCCTGCGCATCGGAAGCTTGCGAGCATCGCCATTGCCGTTGTCCTTTCGTTGCCTTCCGTAGCTGCACCCGCGGCGGGGGACCCCACTGGCGTTTGGATGAACGACACGGGACGCGGCGCCGTCGAGATCAAGAATTGCGGCAGTTCGCTGTGCGGCCACGTCGTCTGGGTCAAGGACCTCGGCGACACGAAGGGCTGTGGCCGGCAGATCATAGGCAATGCGGCTAAGGTCGGTAACGGCGTCTGGGACAACGGCTGGATCTACAG
Organism: Deltaproteobacteria bacterium; assembly: GCA_050258115.1. Taxonomy (GTDB): domain Bacteria; phylum Pseudomonadota; class Alphaproteobacteria; order Rhizobiales; family Hyphomicrobiaceae; genus JAGVSR01. The sequence goes on from JBLMYE010000172.1 coordinate 3,037, forward strand.
CCCCGAGAAAAAACAGAAATACGACGTGGAGCTGAAACCGCTCTCGAACGGCACGCTGCAGGTCACTGGCTATGCCGGCACCAAGCTTTTCTCCAAGACCATGATTTGGAAGCGTGCGCCGTCGGATCTGGTGCGCTGCGGGGAGGAGCAGACGGTCGCCAAAGCCGATCCCGCTGCAAAGCCGGCGGCTGCCGGTGCCAAGCCGGAAAGCAAGGCCGCTGCGAAGTCCGTGAGCCCGAAACCCGCGAAAACCGAGACGGCAAAGGCTGAACCGAAGATCGTTCCGCCGGCCCCGACGCCGGCCGAACGCCCCGCCGCCAAACCTGACGCTGCAACGCCGCC
>JBLMYE010000173.1:0-5473 GCA_050258115.1 Deltaproteobacteria bacterium
GCAGCAGCTGCTGCAGACCCGAGAGCTTCTTTTCATGGATCAGGATGTAGGGGTCGTCGAGTTCGGCGACCATCTTGTCGGCGTTCGTGATGAAGTACGGCGAAAGGTAGCCACGGTCGAACTGCATGCCTTCGACGACGTCGAGTTCGCTTTCGAGGCTCTTTGCTTCCTCGACGGTGATGACGCCCTCGTTGCCGACCTTCTGCATGGCTTCGGCGATCATTTCGCCGATGGCCTTCTCACCGTTCGCCGAGATGGTGCCGACCTGGGCAATTTCCTGGCTGTTCTTGACCTTCTTGGCCTTCTTGCCGATTTCCTCGACGACTTGAATGACGGCCTTGTCGATGCCGCGCTTCAAATCCATCGGGTTCATGCCGGCCGCAACCGACTTCAGGCCTTCGCGAACGATCGCCTGGGCCAGAACGGTCGCCGTCGTGGTGCCGTCACCGGCGACGTCGTTGGTCTTCGACGCAACCTCGCGCACCATCTGGGCGCCCATGTTCTCGAACTTGTCCTCGAGTTCGATTTCCTTGGCGACGGTGACGCCGTCCTTCGTGGTGCGGGGCGCACCAAACGACTTCTCGATGATGACGTTGCGGCCCTTCGGACCGAGCGTGACCTTGACGGCGTTGGCGAGGATGTCGACGCCGCGCAGCATACGCTCGCGCGCGTCGGCGGCGAATTTTACGTCTTTGGCAGCCATGGGCTGGGCTCCTTTGGAATTTTTTGGGGGATGGTGTCGATCAGGTCGTCAGAGCGGCGCGACTTACTTGTCGAGCACGCCCATGATGTCGCTTTCCTTCATGATCAGAAGGTCCTGACCGTCGATCTTGACTTCTGTGCCAGACCACTTGCCGAATAGCACCTTGTCGCCCTTCTTGACGTCGAGGGGCACGATCTTGCCGGTCTCGTCGCGGGCACCCGGACCGACGGCAACGATTTCGCCCTGCTGCGGCTTCTCGCCTGCGGTATCGGGGATGATGATGCCGCCGGCCGATTTCGTTTCGGCGTCGGCACGCTTGACGACCACGCGGTCGTGGAGGGGTCGGAACTTCATTTTTGAGATCGCTCCAGGTTGGAGAATGGCTCGCCGGCGCCGCAGCCGGAAACCGGCATTGTTAGCAACCGGCAAAGGAGAGTGCTAACGAGGCTGGAGATAGGTCGTGGACCCTCCCGCTGTCAAGATGCCGGGACCAGATCGCAGAGATCCTTGGCTAATTCATTGAGAATCCATAGGGAAACACAACCTGGATCGTCCGCATACGTCTGACTTGAGGCGCTACCGAAGGTTGCGGTAACCAATATCCAACAACTATCGGAGACGGCGGCACATGGCGATGAAAGCCGAAGTAGAGGCGGACGACCGCAGCGAACCTTCGCGATTCGAGGAAGCGAACTCCCTGACCCGGATGGCCTACGTTGCGGATCTTATCCTGGAACTGCGGGAAATGGTCACCGCGGAGGGCCATGCGACTCTCGCCGGTCTGCTGACCCTCGCCCACGCGGAGGCCCGGTCAAAGATCCGTTGAGGCGCACTCAGGCGCGGCAGACGAGAACCGGCACGTGGGCGTAGGTGACCGTCTTCGCCGCAACGCTGCCCAGCATCAATCCAGCCAGACCATGCCGCCCATGCGAGCCCATGACGATCAGATCGCAACCATTGGCCTTGGCTGCTTCCACGATGGCCTTATGGGCTTGCGGGTCGGTGTTGTGTATCGTTTTCACTGAAATGCCCGCTGCGTTGAATGGCGCGGAGGCCTTCGCCAGCAGCTTCTGAGCCGCCGCATCCATTGTTTGCTCGTAGTCGGCCGGCGGGTACATGACCACCGCATCGCCGACGACGAGGCTGGACCAGGGGGGCGTTGCGTGGATGAGCACGACTTTCGCGCCGAAAGCTTTTGCAAGCGCCAGCGCGTGGCTTTGCGCAATTTCGGAAAGTTCCGATCCATCGATCGCAACGAGAATGTTTTTGTACATGGGGCTGCCTTTTTCTGAATGAACTGCGGGCGGTGGCCGCCGTCAGTCCAGTTCCAGGACAGAAATGACGCGATAGGTCTTCAGTTGACCCTCGGGCTCTCTGATCGAAACATACTCACCGGGAACGAAGCGGTGGGAATTGAGCTTGAACCCCGTATCGTCGTGAGTAGGGTCGCCGTGGATGTCATAGTGAAAGGCCCACGCTCCACCCCGCTTGCGCACCACATGGCCGATCTCATCTGGCTCGCCCTCGTCGAACCGCCGCACCCGGCAGCGATCCTTGAGCTTGTGAAATATGTCTTCCAGAATGTGGCCATCATCACTGACAGGCGCGATGAACTCGTACCCGATATTGCGGCTGCCGTCGGGGTGCCCGGGCTCGCGCGCCAGTTCCAGTCGAACCCGCCGCAGAAGAGTGACGGGCGTCTGGGTCGTTGCGTCGGTCATGCTAGCTCCTCGGGCTCTGCTTAATCGTCCGTGTCTGAAGTCATTATCTTGTGAGGGCCATGGCAAACCTTGATTTCCGTCAAGGTTACAATCAGGGTCCTCGCGGCAAGATTGCCCCGAAATTCGCGCGGCGAGGGAGAATATAATGAAATCGATCGTTGCAGCCCTGTCGATCATCGTAGCAGGTGCGGGCCTCACGATCTCGGCCGCTGGCGAGGAGGTCCCCGATATCCAGCCTCCAGCCGACGCGCGCTGGCGGGTCGTGCTCAAGGATCAGGTCAAAGCGGAAAAGAATTGCGATCTCGCCGAGGTCCTCACCTACTCCGAGTTGAAGATTGGTGACGAGGTCGCGATTTCGGGTAAGATTTCGTGCATCGACGGCCGGCAATACGATTACAGCCGGCCGCGCCCTCACCAGAAATTCGAATTCAGGCTTTGCGAACCGAGCGTGTGCTGAGATCGGCGATCACCCGGTGCTGTCCGGCCTGAGCGACACCAGCCCTTGCCCATGCCGTTCGATCCGGCCGGCGAGATCGAGCTCTATCAGGATGACACGAAGCTCGCGGGCGCCGAGGTCTACGGAACGGGCGAGGTCGTCGATGGCGATGGGGCTCGGCGTCATCGCGGAAAGAACCCGGTCCCGGTCGCTGTTCCCGATGAGGGGCGGCGGCCGCGGTGAAGGCGAGGCCTCGGCTTCGAATTCGGATCCATGTTCCATTGCGATGCTCGTCCCGGCAAGGACAGGCGCAAGGGATTGGATCACGTCGTCCGCGCCGGTGACGATCTGCGCGCCCGTCTTCAAGAGATGATTTGTTCCTTCAGCCCGCGGGTCGAGGGGATGGCCGGGCACGGCGAAGACCTCGCGCCCCTGTTCCGCCGCCATCCGCGCTGTCGTAAGCGTCCCGGACCGGCGTGCCGCCTCGATCACGACGACACCATACGACATCCCGGCTACGAGGCGGTTGCGTCGCGGAAAGTCTTTCGCGCGCGGTTCGAAGCCAGGCGGCATTTCCGTCGCCAGGCATCCCGATTGCGCGATCATGTCCTGCAGGCGCGCGTTTTCCGGCGGATAGACGAAGTCGATGCCGCCGGCCAGAACGGCGACGGTCCCCGTCGCCAGACTGGCCTCATGAACCGCCGCGTCTATTCCTCGCGCGAGCCCCGACACCGTGCCGAAACCGTGACGGCCAAGATCGGTCGCGAAGCGTCGCGCCAGCGTCAGACCTGCGGCAGAAGCTTGCCGGGAGCCGACGATGGCGATCAGCGGCCGCTGTAGAAGCGCGACGTCGCCTTTCACATAGACCGCAGGCGGTGGCGCATCGATGTGTGCGAGCAGCGCGGGATATCCAGGTTCGATCGTAAAAAGGATTTTCGCGCCGATTTTTTCTGCCGCTTCCAGCTCCCGTTGCGCCCGGTCTGAAGGGCAGATGCGGATTGCGCGGCCGCCGCGCCGGGCCAATTCGGGGAGGGCCTCCAGCGCCTGAACCGCGCCACCGTAATGATTGATGAGCTCCCGGAATGCTACCGGACCGACATTGTCGGAACGGATCAGTCTCAGGCAGGCAAGTCGCTGCTCAGGATCGAGTTTCGCGATCGGCAGCGCCGCAGGAGTGAAGAGGTCACGTTCGTCACGCTTTGGCACCGATGCGCGGCTCCTCGCCCGCGAGCAACCGCTTTATGTTGGCCGAATGCTTCCAGATCAGAACCGCCGACATGATCGCACCGAGAACCGCCTCCGGCATGCGACCGGTTACGAACAGATAGACAGGGGCGACGATGCTGGCGACGAGTGCGGAGAGCGACGAATACCGGGTCACGACTGCCAGGGCGAGCCAGACGCCGCAGAACACGAGTGCGGCCTGCCACGCAGTTCCAATGAGCACGCCGATGTAGGTCGCCACGCCCTTGCCGCCCTTGAAGCCCAGCCACACGGGAAAGATGTGGCCGAGAAAGGCGCCGAACCCCGCCAGAAGACCCGCAAGGATCGCGATGCCGTGCGCTGCGCCGAAGACATGGCCCAGATAGACAGCAGCCGTACCCTTCAACGCGTCGAGAACGAGCGTCGCCGCAGCCAGCTTCTTATTGCCCGTTCTGAGGACGTTCGTTGCGCCAATATTCCCCGAACCGATACTCCGCACGTCACCGAGTCCGGCCGCGCGCGTGAGCAGCAGTCCGAACGGGATGGAGCCGAGGGCGTACCCCAATCCAATCGCCGCCCAGGCCGGAAGCGAGAACAATGGATCCATAGGCGCAAGCTCCGGTTGAAGATGTCAGGGCGGGGGCAGTCGAGCCAAGATCATGTCCACCCTCCCGCCCAGGGTCTCGCCAAGAGAGTCGACCTTCATTTCAAGACCGTCCATTCGCTCGTCGAGCTTTTCCAAGCTACCTTCGATCTTGTCTGTCAGCCGTTCGAGCTTGTCCATCCGCTCTTCGAGCTTATTCAGTTTGGTTTCGAGTAGGGCCAGCCGCCCTTCGCGCCGCGCGAAGTTGCTGTAGAGGCCGTCGGTCCAATTCTCCAGTACATCGATCCTGCGTTCAAAGGTCGAGAACCGCTCCGTATATAGAATTTGAGTCTCTCGAAGGTTCGCAAACTTGACGTCGACGCCCTCGAAACGCGCGTTCAAGTCATGGGGCAGTCGCGCGATCATGTATTCCATGTCAGCCATGCGCTTTTCGAGCAATTGGCTCATTCGACCCCCCATTGTGGCCGCGCTCTCCGCTCCGGGCAAGGCCCCTGCGCACACGCTGGCTGTCTGACGAGGTGAACGGACGGGGCGGCGAAACCCGTCGCGGATTATCGCCCTGCCGCGAAATCGAAGACCGTTTCCCCGCCGACGATCGTCCGTAAGACCCGGCCTTGCATCTTCGCTTCGTCGAAGGGCGAGTTCTTAGAGCGCGAACGCAGCAGATCCTTGTTGACGACCCACGGCTCGTCGAGATCGACAAGGATGAGATCCGCTGGGGCGCCCTTCTGCAATCTCCCGCCGGGCAGGCCAAAGATTTTCGCCGGATTGACGGTCATTGGCCGCAACAGCGTCGGAAGCGAAAC
>JBLMYE010000174.1:0-9217 GCA_050258115.1 Deltaproteobacteria bacterium
TGGGGGGAAACCCTAGCATGAAAAAATCGGCAACATGGAAGCGCGACAGGTGGTGAATGCCGGGGCGATGTCATGTATTCTGGACACTCACGAATGGAGACCTGACATGACAGACTGCAAGCTTCCGCATCACGCCAATCACACCCATCAGCATGGACCCGGGTGTGGACATACCGCGGTGAAGCACGGGGATCACGTCGACTATCTGCACGACGGCCATCTGCACCATATGCATACCGGGCACGTCGACGAGCATGTGATCGAGGTGTCACAGAAGAACCCGGAGGCCTGCACGCCCGGGCACAAATGCGGTGGCCATGACGCCGGACATGTCCACGGGCCGGGTTGTGGTCATGAGGCCGTGCCGCACGGAGATCATGTGGACTATCTCGTCAACGGCCACCTGCATCACCCGCACGGCGACCATTGCGACGATCACGGGCCGGTCGAGGTCGTGACGAAATAGGATGAGCCTCAATGGTCGATTTTCTGCTGCGGCTCGCGGGCAGCGCCGTCATCGGTTGGCTGCTGGGCGCCGCGGCGGGATCGACGGTGTCGCGTGTGTTCAATGGCGGCGAGGCGGATCAACTGCCGATGCTGTTCGTGCCGCTGACGATCGGCATTGTGTTTCTGGCATCGTATGGGCTGGTGCCGCGCCGGACTTGAGCCCGGAGCGGCCGCAGGCCAGGGCCAGTGTGAGTTACTCCGCCGCGAGCTTGGAGTAGCCGAGCTGCTCGTTGAGCTTCACGATGAGGTCGGCCGCAGCCAGTGGAATGTTGGTACCGGGGCCGAAGACGGCCTTGGCGCCGGACTTGAAAAGCGCTTCGTAATCGTCGGGCGGGATCACGCCGCCGACCACGATCATGATGTCTTCGCGGCCTTCCTTGGCGAGTGCTTCGCGCAGTTCCGGCACCAGTGTGAGGTGTCCCGCTGCGAGCGACGACACGCCGACGACATGCACGTCGTTCTCGACCGCCTGACGGGCCGCTTCGCCAGCGGTTGCGAAGAGCGGGCCGATGTCGACGTCGAACCCGAGGTCGGCAAACGCGGTTGCAATGACCTTCTGCCCGCGATCGTGGCCGTCCTGTCCAAGCTTGGCGATGAGGATGCGCGGGCGGCGGCCGTCGTTGGTCTCAAACTCCTCGACGAGTTTCTGCGCCTTCGCCACGTCGTTGCTCATGGATGCCTCCGAACGGTAGACGCCCGAGATCGCGCGGATCTCGGCGCGGTGGCGGGTGAAGACCTTTTCCATCGCCTCCGACATTTCGCCGACGGTCGCCTTGGCGCGTGCGGCCTTGACGCACAGATCGAGCAGGTTGGCGGACCCCTTGGCGCCTTCGGTGAGGGCGACGAGCGCCGCCTGGCATTCGGCCTCGTTGCGCTCCGAGCGCAGACGCTTGAGCTTGGCGATCTGCGCTTCGCGGACGGCCGCGTTGTCGACTTTCAGAAGATTGATCTTGGCGTCTTCGGAGATCTTGAATTTGTTGACGCCGGTGATGGTCTGCTTGCCGGTGTCGATGCGGGCCTGCGTGCGGGCGGCTGCTTCCTCGATGCGCATCTTGGGAATGCCTGCGTCGATGGCTTTTGCCATGCCGCCGAGTTCTTCCACTTCCTTGATGTGCTCCAGTGCCTTCTGAGCCAGTTCATAGGTGAGACGTTCGACGTAGTGGCTGCCGCCCCACGGATCGATGACGCGGGTGGTGCCGCTTTCCTGCTGGAGAAGGAGCTGGGTGTTGCGCGCGATGCGGGCGGAGAAGTCGGTCGGCAGCGCGATGGCCTCGTCGAGCCCGTTGGTATGCAGCGACTGGGTGTGGCCCTGCGTCGCCGCCATCGCTTCCAGGCAGGTGCGCGTGACGTTGTTGAAAACGTCCTGCGCGGTCAGCGACCAGCCCGACGTCTGTGAATGCGTGCGAAGCGAGAGCGAGCGCGGATCCTTGGGGTTGAACTCTTCCTTGATGAGCTTCGCCCAGAGAAGACGCGCAGCGCGCATCTTGGCGATCTCCATGAAGAAGTTCATGCCGATCGCCCAGAAGAACGACAGGCGGGGGGCGAACGCATCGATGCCGAGGCCCGCCTGGACGCCGGCGCGCACGTACTCGACGCCGTCGGCCAGCGTGTAGGCGAGTTCGAGGTCGGCCGTCGCGCCGGCTTCCTGCATGTGGTAGCCGGAGATCGAGATGGAATTGAACTTTGGCATCTTCGCGCTCGTGTACGCGAAGATGTCCGCGACGATCCGCATGGAGGGTGCCGGCGGATAGATGTAGGTGTTGCGCACCATGAACTCTTTCAGAATGTCGTTCTGAATGGTGCCTGCGAGCTTCTCCGGCGGCACGCCCTGTTCTTCGCCTGCGATGATGAAGAGGGCGAGAACGGGGAGCACCGCGCCGTTCATGGTCATCGACACGGTCATCTGTTCCAGCGGGATCTGGTCGAACAGCGTGCGCATGTCGAAGATCGAGTCGATCGCAACGCCGGCCATGCCGACGTCGCCCTTCACGCGGGGATGGTCGCTGTCGTAGCCGCGATGCGTGGCGAGATCGAAAGCGATCGAAAGGCCCTTTTGCCCGGCGGCGATGTTGCGCCGGTAGAAGGCGTTGCTTTCCTCGGCCGTCGAGAAGCCCGCGTACTGGCGGATTGTCCAGGGCTGGGTGACGTACATGGTCGGGTAGGGCCCGCGCACGAACGGCGCGATCCCGGGCCAAGTGCTCAGGAAATCCAGTGCTGCGGTGTCGGCGCCCGTATAGACCGGCTTGACCGGGATGCCTTCCGGCGTCACCCAGGCTTCACACGCGATGCTGGCCGGAGCGGTCGCGCCGGGGGGCGTGCCGAGGTCGATCGTGGTGAAATCGGGTATACGGGTCATGTTGATCTCTGAAACGGTCTCTCGCCGGAACTGTTGGTAGCATAAACACATCGCCGAAGGCGATGCGGCGAACATCGCGCGAGGCAGCCAAGGAAAGGGCCATGCGATGCGAGTCGTTAGCACACGAGGCAGCTTTTTCAACATGTTGGCTGGCCTCATGCTGGCGGTCGCGGGCCCGGGCATCGCCACCGTGGGGCAGGCCGCGCCGACAGATAACCTGCCGCCACGCGAGCGGGTCTCGCCGGAGCCCGTCCTTGATGTCCAGCCGCCGGAGGGCCACTGCGCCTTTGACGCGGCAGGGGACACAAAGCCCGGCTTGGAGACCGGCTTTGAGGCGGGGCTGAAATCGGGCACGGAACTTCTGGCGCTCTACGTCCCCTGCACGTCGCTCGCGGCCGCACGGGCCGGGACGCTCGAATGGCTGCCGGAGTGGGTCGCCATCGAAAAGAACACCGTGACGTATCCGAGCGACGACGATCGCAGTCTGGGAACCTATGGGGCGGTCCGGCAGCTCTGTCAGGATGCCCAGTCTGCCCGGTGGGGTCACCCGCGCAACGACGGGAAAGATTTTGCGTTTTTGGTGAAGGAGGCCAATGCCCGCCTGTCCTATGAAACGCCGGTGGTCTTTCTCGGCGTGGTCGGGGAGGAGGATCACGCCTGCTATATGGCGGCGACGCGGATCCTCTTTTCACCCTCGGGCAAGGCGCAGCGGTTCCTGGTCGTGACGGCGTTCATGCAAGCGGGCGATCGCTGGGTCACGCAGTCGATCCGGCGGGAACTGATCGAGACGCGCGCGGCTGCGGAGGCGCAGTTGGCGGATTCGAAGCGGGAATCGAAATCGTTTGCCGAGCGGAACCGGTGATCCCGTTCAGGCGAGCTTCTTCTGCAGATCGGCCAGTGTCGCCACCGCATCTGCGCCGGCATAGAGGAACTGATCGACGCCGGCGGCCCTGAGGGCGGCTTCCCGGTCACCCGGCCGTCCAGCCATCAGAACCAGACTAGCGCCTGCGGACTTCAGCGCTTTGGCTGAAGCCTCGGCATGATCGGCGTAAACGGCGTCGGACGAGCAGATGCAGGCTGCAGTCAATCCGGAGGCCTTGAAAGCGGACGCTGCGGCTGCCGCGTCGGGATATCCGTCCGTCATGGCCACCGCGATGCCGCCCGCTGCCAGATAGTTCTTGATCCAGGTCGAGCGGACGTTGTGGTCGATCACTTCGCCGAGGCTCGCGAGGAAAACGGCGTAGGGGCGGCCGCTTCGGGCGCGGGCATCGGCGGCGTCGCGCAAGGCTTCGAAAGGTTCGGCGAGGCGGGCCTGTTTCAGCGGCGTGACGTTGACGGCAGCGGCTGTTTTCACGGGTGGGTCGTGGGGCCAGGGTTTGGGAGCGATCCCGTCGTCGCCGAGGAGCGGGAAGGCGGAAACGCCCGTGAGCTCGATTTTCCCGGTTGCGATGGCCTTGGTTCTGGCTTCCGCGCTCTTGGCGATTGCGGCCTGGAGGGATCCGTTGGCCAGCGCGGTGGCAAGGCCGCCCTCTTTTTCGATCTGCTGGAAGAGAGACCACGCCTTCTGCGCGAGGTCCTCGGTCAGCTTCTCGACATACCAGGACCCGCCAGCGGGGTCGACGACGCGTCCGAGATTGCTTTCTTCCTGGCAGACGATCTGGATGTTGCGCGCGACGCGGCGCGCGAAACTGTCGGTCTCGCCGAGCGGGAACGTGAACGGCAGCACGACGACGCTGTCGGCGCCGCCAAGGGCTCCGGTGGCGCAGGCGATGGCCGTGCGGATGATGTTGGTCCACGGATCGCGTTTCGCCAGCATGCGCCACGACGTGACCGCTTCGAAGCGGACCGGCTTTGCGGCCTCTCCTGCGCCAGAGGCGTCTGCGAGGCGCCAGACGAGGCGGCGCGCGGCGCGTAGTTTGGCGATGCCGAGAAACTGATCCGCGTCGACGGCCAGCGTCACGGTGATTTTCGGCAATGCTTCCGCCGGGGAGATGCCGGCGGCCTCAGCGGCGCGCAGGTAGGCGACGATGGTGGCGAGGACCGCTGCGAGTTCCTGTGCCTCGGTGGCGCCGGCGCAATGGTAGGCATGACCGTCCGCGGAAAGGGCCGTGACGTCTGGCATATCCCGCGTTGCGCGGATCAGGGCCGCGGCCTGCGCCAGCGCATCGGGAAGCGGTTGCGCGAGGTGCCCGGTGACGGCCAGGGTGCCGAGGGGATCGTAGCCGAAGCCGCCGTGCCGGTCGCGCGGCGGCAAGCCCCGGGCGTCCCATATGGCGGTCAGAGCCTTTGCGGCGGCCGGTGTTTCTTCATGGGCGACCAGTTTGACCGGGCACATCTCGAGAAGCACGCCGTCGAGGGCCCTGGTCAGCGTTTCGGTGTTGGCGGCAAGTCCGTTTCCGCCCCCGATCTGTAGCGCGATCGACGTGGTGCCACCGGCGAGGTCTTCCAGGATGGCCGAATTGACGGCGCTGGGATCGGCTCCGGAGTGGTACTGGCGAATATCCCAGCCGAGTCCGCGTGGCGCCGGGTCTGTTCCGCGCGTCAAGGGCGCCGATCCGGGCAGCGCCGCACTGGAGAACGGGAGTGCGTCTGCCGGCGTGTAGATCGGCTCGATGCGCAGACCGTCGGCCGTTTTGCCGACCATTTTCTTTTCGAAGTCAGCGCCCTTGATGGCTTTTTCCACCAGGGCAAGCCAAGCGTCCCGTGTCGCTTCGGTGAAGCCGGTGGCGAGCGGCATGATGGGCGCATCGGTCGACGTGGTGACGGTCATCGGCGGTCGTCCATTTGTTTCGGCAGGGTCCCGGCGTCCGGGCCTTGGTCGCAGATCGGTCCGCGCTGTCTATAGGGGCCCGGCGCGGGTCCTGCATTCAAAAAACGGCTGAGGCCGGCTCGGCGTGACGCCGCAGCTGCGGGGAGCCGGCGGCCACGAGGTCCGCAATCAGTGTGTCATGCAACTGGGGTTTGCAAAGGCTCTCCTTGCGTGCCAAGAGGGTCGCAGCGGCGCGGAGTTCGAGTCGGTGCGTCAGTCTGAAGCCGCGTTCCTTCATCGAGCCCTCGATTGCGGAGCAGTTGACCCATGAGCGAGCAGATTTTGCAGAACGGCAAGATCTTCGTCGGCAAGAGCGTCAAGCCCGAATACCTCGACCTGAAACTCGCCAACCGGCATGGGCTCATCACGGGCGCCACCGGCACCGGTAAGACGGTGACGCTGCAGGTGCTGGCGGAGGGCTTTTCGTCGGCGGGCGTGTCCGTCTTCGCCGCTGACGTCAAAGGCGATCTTTCCGGTATCGCGGCTGTTGGCGAGCCAAAGGATTTTCTTTTGAAGCGCGCCGGCGAGATCGGGCTCGGGGACGCCTATATCAATCGTGCGTATCCATCGATCTTCTGGGACGTGTTCGGCGAACAGGGGCATCCGATCCGAGCCACCGTGCAGGACATGGGGCCGCTGCTTCTGTCCCGTCTTTTGGAACTCAACGAGGTGCAGGAGGGCGTGCTGAACATCGCCTTCCGGGTGGCCGCTGACGAGAAGATGCCGCTCGTCGATCTGAAAGATCTGCGGGCGCTGATGAACGATGTCGCGGCGCGCTCGAAGGAGATTGGCGCCAAGTACGGCAATGTGGCTGCGACCTCGATCGGCTCGATCCAGCGGCGCTTCCTGGTGCTCGAAGAACAGGGGGCCAACCAGTTCTTCGGCGAGCCGGCGCTCGACATCATGGACTTCATTCGCATCGCGCCCGACGGCCGGGGCGTTATCAACCTGCTTGCCGCCGACCGGCTCATGGAGCGTCCACGCCTTTATGCGACGTTCCTGCTGTGGATGCTGTCCAAGCTTTGGATGACGCTGCCAGAAGTCGGCGATCAGCCCAAGCCCAAGCTCGTGTTCTTTTTCGACGAGGCGCATCTGCTGTTCAATGAAGCGCCCAAGGCACTCCTGGAGCGCATCGAACAGGTGGCGCGGCTCATTCGCTCCAAGGGTGTCGGCGTGTATTTCATTACGCAGAACCCGATGGACGTTCCGAACTCGGTTTCGGCGCAGCTCGGCAATCGCGTGCAGCATGCGCTGCGCGCGTTCACGCCGCAGGAGCAGAGGGCCGTCAAGGCCGCGGCAACGACGTTTCGCAAGAACCCCGACCTCGACACCGAGAAGGTCATTATGGAACTGAAGGTGGGCGAGGCGCTGGTTTCGATGCTGGAGAACAAGGGCGAGCCGTCGATGGTCCAGAGGACGTTGATCCGCCCGCCGGAGGCGCGGCTCGGTCCGGTCTCCAAGGAGGAGCGGCAGAGCGTCATCGAATACAGCCCCGTCTACGGCAAATACGAAGAAGCGGTGGACCGGGAGAGTGCGCACGAAATTCTAGCGAGACGTACGGACGCGGCCGCGCGGCAGGCGAATGCCGGCGAGGGCGGCAGTTGGACGGACGTCATTCTTGGGGGCGGTTCTGGGACGTCGGGCGGACGCTCGCGGCGCGGTTCGCAGGGCATGGGCGATATGATCGGCCGGGAATTGCAGCGGTCGCTGTCGCGCACGATCGCCACCACGATCAAAAACATCATCGTCGGCTCGATCAAGGGAGGCCGGCGTTGAGTGCAGGACCCTGGTTCAGGCCCGAGCCTTGAAGAGCTTGGACGGGTTGCGGCAAACGGTAGAGGGGATGCTCGTGACACGATTTCATCACCTGGCGGCCGGCGCCATCTTGCTATGGGCCACACCACTGCTCGCCGATGACGAGGCGATGATCGCGCGAGGCAAGGCGCTGGTCGAAGAGAAGTGCGCTCGCTGCCACGCCATCGGCCGCGACGACAAGAGCCCGCACGAAAAGGCGCCGCCGTTCCGGGAGATCGTGGAAATCTATCCCTCGGAAGATCTGGCCGAGGCCCTGGCGGAAGGTATCGTCTCCGGGCACCCCGACATGCCGGTGTTCAAGCTCGATCCACCTGAGATCGAAGCGTTTCTCGGCTACCTGAACAGTTTGTCTGAAAAACCATGAATCTAAACGGCGGATGAACGCCGGTCTCAGCAGAAGTTCAGCGTCATTGCGCCACTCTCCGCTCATCGCCAATGCGAGAGTGGGAGATCGTCTTCATGAAAGTTCTGATCGGTGCCATTGCCGCCGCCGCCGTGATGTCCGTTGCCACGGCGTCTGCTAAAGCGGCGAGCTTCAGCTGCATGGAACTGGAGGGCCGTCCGGCTGCTGAAGTCCGTGTCTGCAACAGCCGTTGGCTTGGCGCACTCGATGACCGCATGGACAGCTGGTATCGCCGCGCCTTGGAGCGGGCGCGTTACTTCGATCAGACCGCCACTGTGCGGGCTGCCCAGCGGGCGTGGATTGCAGAGCGGAATGCATGCGGGTCGAACTTCTTCTGCATCCGGCGTGCCTATGTCGACCGGATTCGCGAATTGAAGACCTACGTGGAGCACGTTTAAGCCGCGACGGACGCCATCGGGTGTAAGGCGGCCGGCCGTGCCTCACTCAGCGGGGCGTTGCCGTTTCGATTGCCGAGACGCGGTCCATCGCCACCGGCTCCACGGGCGCGTTCGGAACGACGGGCGGTGTATCGGGAGCCGCAGGCGCAGGTTCGGCCGGCTGAGGTGCGGGCGCAGGTTCGGCGGCAGGCGGACCGGGCTGGGGCTCCGGATTGGCCGGTGCCGCCGGGGTCGCGACGCGCGGCGCCTCGTAGACGTCGGACGGCTTCTTGCGCCAATCCTTGGCCTTGCCGACGCGGATGCCTTCCTCGAACAGCGCGCGCTGGTAGCCGAGGTCAAACTTTTCCGTATAGGCGTGGTTGAAGTCGGAGGGGATCGCAACGGCGTTGTAGTCGGCGCCGGCGTCCATCGCCATGCGATAGATGCGGTAATTGTCGCCCTTGTGCTGATAGAGCATCAGCGTGTTGATACTCTCCCCGGCGATCTGGAAGGTGGAGGGTTTCACCGCCCCGTACTGCGGCGTCATCTTGCCGTTGTGAACGAGATAGAGATGGCGCTTGGGCGGTTTGGGATAGAGCACGTCGAAGGATTTGAACGGCACGTCGATAGACGAAACGTAGATCTGGCGCGTGACGCCCCCGTCGACGTGCATCTCGTCGAAGTACTTGCCGTCTGACATGACCTTGATGTTGACGGGCGGGAACAGACCCGGGATCGCGGCCGAAGCCAGGATCACGTCGCGAAAGAGCTGCACCGCGGCGGGATTGTCGTAGTGGCGGGCGATGGCACCCATGTTCCAGACGACCGGCCGCTTCGCATCGAGATTGGTGGTGCCGACGGTCAGCAGTCTGCCGCGTTCGTATTGCTTTGCGACCTTCTTAAGGAAATCGCGATCGATGTAATGGGCGATCAGTTTTTTTAGCGGACCG
>JBLMYE010000175.1:0-2879 GCA_050258115.1 Deltaproteobacteria bacterium
ATCGGAAGACCGTCCATTCTGGTCCCGTTGCCCCATTCACTGGACAACGATCAACTCCAGAATGCGACCCGCCTTGCCGAATCGGGCGGGGGTTGGTGTATCGAACAAAAGACACTCAGCCCGGAAAGACTCTCCGGCGAGATCGCACATTTGATGGAGGGTGGCGCCGAACTTCGCGAAGCAGCAGACTGTGCGAAGAAGCAGGGCCGTCCGGACGCAGTTGCCCGGCTTGCATCCCTCGTAGAGAAACTGGCGGGGCCGGCCGCGAACCCAAAGGCGGCTCCTGCCCGGGTCTCCTGACGCCGGGCAATAACGGGACGATAGAGAACACATGCAGATTCCCCGCGACGCAGGCACTTTCCATATAATCGGCATCGGCGGCATCGGCATGAGCGCCATTGCCGAGATCCTGCTCGCCAAGGGGTTCGCCGTTCAGGGCAGCGATCAGAAGGAAAGCGCCAACGTACGCCGGCTTCGCGCGCGGGGCATTCGAGTTTTCATCGGCCACGACGCGGTCAATCTCATCGGCGCGAAGAACGTCATCATCTCCACGGCGGTCAAGCCCGGCAATCCGGAGCTTGAAGCGGCGCGGCAGAAAGGGCTCACAATCATCCGGCGCGCCGAAGCCCTCGCGGAACTGATGCGGCTCTACTCCACCGTTTCCGTCACCGGCACGCACGGCAAGACGACGACGACCTCGCTCGTCTCCACCATCTTCGAAAAAGCCGGAAAGGACCCGACGGTCATCACCGGCGGAATCATCAACGCCTGGGGCTCGAACGCGCGGCTGGGCAAAGGCAACTGGATGATCGTGGAGGCGGACGAGAGCGACGGCACATTCGTGCGGTTGCCGACTGAGATCGGCATCGTCACCAACATCGATCCCGAGCATCTCGACTACTTCAAGACGGTGGAGAACATGCACGCGGAATATGCCGCGTTCTACCGGAACATTCCTTTCTACGGGCTCGCGGTCACCTGCATCGATCATCCGGTGGTGCGGCAGATGGTGGAGCGTCTCGATCTGCGCCGCGACGGACGCCGCCTCTTGACCTACGGCGTGACCGAGGGAGCGGACCTGCAATTGCTGGCGAGCCGTCAGGATGGCTTCACGACCATTTTCGATGCGATGCTGTCACCGCGCGTGTCAGGGGGCGGCCGAAGGCTTGCAGGCTGGCAAGTTCCGGTGCCGGGCCTTCACAATGCCCTCAACGCTCTCGCCGCAATTGCCGTTGCAACCGAAGCAGGTATCCCCGACGAAACCATTCGCGCCGGCCTGGCCGAGTTCTCCGGAGTGAAGCGCCGCTTCCAGCCGACGGGCCAATGGAACGGCATCCACATCTACGACGATTATGGTCATCATCCGACGGAAATAGCGGCGGTCCTCGAGGCCGCACGCGCCGGTGCCAAGGGACGCGTTATCGCCGTGTGCGAGCCGCATCGTTACACGCGCGTGCGCGATCTCTTCAGGGAGTTCTGCACCTGCTTTAAGGACGCCGACAGCGTGATCGTGGCGCCGCTCTACTCGGCGGGGGAAACACCCATCTCAGGTATCGATCAGCACACGCTGGCGGACGGCATTCGGTCGACCGGCCACCGTGCGGTGACCTCCGTCGACCATCCCTCCGATATCGTGCCGCTGCTTCGCCGCTACGCCCGGCCCGGCGACATGGTGGTCTGCCTGGGGGCTGGTGCATCGACGGAATGGGCGGCAAGCCTGCCTCAGTGGCTTTCGGCTCAGGCCGCGGAATAGGCGGCCGCCATGAGTTTTCCCGATATCACCGGCGACCTCAAAGCGCGTATGCCTGATTTGCGCGGCCGTCTCACCGCCAACGCGCCGCTTGCCGATATCACGTGGTTCCGTGTCGGTGGTCCAGCGCAAGTGCTGTTTGCTCCGGCCGATGAAGCCGACCTTGCCTATTTCCTGAAGAATGCGGGAATGGATACGCCGGTGTTCGTCGTCGGCCTGGGTTCCAACCTTCTCGTGCGTGACGGCGGCGTGCCTGGGGTCGTCATCCGTTTGGGCCGGGGCTTCAGCGAAATCTCAACTGAGGGAGCCCGTCTCACGGCAGGGACTGCGGTGCCCGACGTGAAAATTGCCCGCGCGGCCGCCGAGGCCGGCATATCCGGCCTGTCGTTCTATCGCGGTATTCCGGGATCGATCGGCGGGGCACTGCGCATGAACGCGGGCGCCCACGGCTCTGAGACCAAGGATGTTCTCGTCTCCGCCAGGGCCGTCGATCGCACCGGAGCTGTGCATATCCTGTCGAACGCCGACATGAAGTTCACCTACCGGCATTGCGGCATCCCCGCCGACTGGATTTTCACCGCCGCAACTTTTGAGGGCAAGCCCGGCGACCCTGACGAGATCGCGAGGCAGATGGACGAAGTCGCCGAGTATCGCGAGAAGAACCAGCCAGTGCGCGAGCGCACCGGCGGCTCCACGTTCAAGAACCCTTCCGGTAACAGCGCGTGGAAACTCGTCGACGCCGCGGGATGCCGCGGATTTCGCGTCGGGGGTGCGAAAGTTTCCGAAATGCACTGCAACTTTCTCATCAATGATCGCAAGGCTTCCGGCGAGGACGTGGAGACGCTCGGAGAGACCGTGCGGGCTCGCGTCAAGGCGACCTCGGGCATCACGCTTGAATGGGAGATCATTCGCCTGGGCGAGCCCCGTCCCGGACGGCCGACAGGTGAAGCGCTGGCCCTTCAAGAGAAGTCCCCATGACACTGGGCAATCCGCCGCGCCGGACGCGCGAACACGTCGCCGTGCTCATGGGAGGCTGGTCGGCCGAACGTCCCATCAGCATGAAGTCCGGCGAAGCCGTGGCCGGCGCGCTCGAAGGCGAGGGCTACCGCGTCACCCGCATCGACGTGGA
>JBLMYE010000176.1:0-5305 GCA_050258115.1 Deltaproteobacteria bacterium
TATGCCCCGGCTGTTCAGCGGTATCGAGTTGCCCGACGACATCAAGAGCGACCTGTCCGCTCTTGAAATGCCGCTTCCCGGTGCGTCCTGGATTGAGGAAGACGACCTTCACATCACATTGCGATTCGCAGGAGACATTGACAACCGGCTGAGCCACGAGTTCGCCGAGGAACTCGCGCGCATCGATATGGACGTCTTCGAGCTTCAGCTCGACGGCGTCCATATTCTCGGTGGAAACGATCCCAAAATTCTCTATGCGGGTCTGAGGACCTCGCCGCCCCTGGAAGCCCTGGCTCGCGCGCACGAACGCGCGGCACGCTCGGCTGGACTTCGGCCCGAAAAAAGGCCCTTCAAACCGCACGTCACACTGGCACGTCTGCGCGGGGCGGACATCGCGAGCCTCACCAGAGTCCTTCAGACGCACGCGCTGTTTCGTTCCCGCCCCTTCGTGGTCGAGCATTTCGTGCTGTTCTCTTCCAAACCGAAAACTGGCGGAGGGCCATACGCCGTCGAAGAGAGCTTCCTGCTCCGCGGGGTCCACCGGTCCTTCGCCGGTTTCTACGACTAGCTGCCGCCTATCTTGCGCGGCGTGGCTCCGGCTGTGGAAAGAAAAGTTTGGAAAGCTCCCCGAAAATCGAAACGGTCTGCACGGGCTTCGCCCGAGCCGGCTTCGTTCGGATGGTCTGGGGGCTTGCCTTCGCGGCCGCGACCTGCGCCAGTTCCGATTCCATCTCAATGACGGCGTTCGGCAGCACATGAAGATGCACGTACCCCGTCACACTGACATCGGGGTTCGTCGCCACCTCGACAGCGGCGATGGCCTCTGATGGATCGCCAGCCGGCGCCTCGTGCGCAGTCACGGCCACCGCCGCCCCGAACGCGGCCTCCTCGGCCTCGTCCATCCGAACGGCATCGCGCGTCGCCGCGATAATCTGAGCGATCTTGTCCCGCCGCAGCGACTCAGCCTGCTCGCGAACGCGCGCCATGGCGACCTCGACCTTCTTGGCGTCGTCTGCAGCTTTGTACGTCCGATGGCGTGCAGTTTCTGCGCTAGACCACGGCGCCGGCCGGCAGCCACACCCGTTGATCAGGGTCTTGCGATAAAGAAATGCCGACTTGAGAGCCGTGTAGGGTGTTCCGTCGAGACTAGTCAGCGTCGTGGGATCGTCACTGTCCTTGTGCTGGTAGTAAAGCCTTGCCTCGCCGAGGCAGCTCTGATCGCACCGTTTCGCATCCGTCTCGAACCGCGCGCTCGTCACCGACGTGCTGACCGGCCAGTAATAGCCGTCGCATGTCCGCACGCAGACGGTTTTGAAGTTGCCGCCGTAGGCCGGATCACGCTGGTAGCCTTCGCCAACCGCCGGCGGCGACTGAGCTCGGGTCCGCTTGGGTGACGCCCGCTCCACCTTCGGGGCCGTGGCACCGAACCCGAACAGCGTTTCGAAGATCGACTGAGCCTTGGCCGGCGGACAGACGAATGCTCCTGTGAGGAAGCTCATCACTGCCCGCACCCAAAGCGAACTCATCGATTGCCAGACGATCCCCACGGCTCAACCCCGGACCCGATCCCATCCCACCTGGGGAGCATCGCGTGTGGATGGGTAATTTTGCCTGAACGGGGACGATAGAATACGAGATAAAACAATGTGTTATGGTGAAATCGGACTGAACGAGCGTGCCAATACGGCACTGCGCTTCAGTGCGAAACCCGCAGCACGACCTTGCCCGTCGCTTCCCGCCGTTCGAGCACGCCAATGGCTGATTTAATCTCCTCAAGCGGATAGCTCGCGTGGACATGCGGCTTCAGCCGGCCCTCCGCCACGGCCCGCAATACGAACTCCATGTTGGCCCGGTGGGCGGCGGGCTCGCGTTTCACGCTTTCCCCCCAGAACACACCGATCGCCGCGACACCTTTCACCAGAAGGAGATTGAGCGGCAGCCTCGGAATGTCGCCCGAAGCGAACCCGACCACGAGAAAACGGCCGTTCCACCGCAAAGCTCGCAAGGCCGGCTCGGCGGCGGCTCCGCCGACGCAATCATAGATCACATCCACCCCTGCGCCGCTGGTCCTGTCCCGCAGGGCCTGCTTCAGGTCTTCGCGGCCGTAATCGACCACCTCATCCGCGCCGTGAGCCCGGCAGACGGCAAGCTTCTCCTCCGAAGAGGCCACCGCGATCACGCGCGCCCCGAGCAGCTTGGCGATCTCGATGGCGGCCAACCCTGCACCGCCCGCCGCTCCTGTCACCGCGACCCACTCTCCAGCCGCGATACCGGCGCGGTCCTTGAGGCCATGAATTGCTGTTCCATAAGTGATCGCGACACCTGCCGCGACCTCATCGGAGACGCCATCGGGTATGGGGATCGCGGCGTCGGCAGGCACGATCACCTCTTCCCGGGCACCGCCCCAGCCGAGATAAGCCGCCACGCGGTCCCCTGGTTTGACGGCGCTCACGCCGCTTCCGACGCGGGCGACCACGCCGGCGATCTCGCCCGCGGGCGAGAACGGCAGGTCGGGCTTATGCTGGTACTTGCCCCGTGTAATGAGCGTATCGAAGAAATTGAGCGCCGCGACCGTCACGCGGACAGCGATCTCTCCGGGACCGGGCTCCAGCGCCGGAACGTCCTCGATCACGAGCGCCTCCGGCCCGTCGAGCCGCTTGCACAGAACCGCTCGCATCCGACATCTCCTCCCGGTCACAGAACCGCGCCTCAGGTGGTACGTTTCGCCACCGCGCGCAAGTGTTCTGCACCGGATACTGCCATTCTCGACTATGCCCATGCCTTGAAAGTGACCATGTCTCAGGATCGGCCGCCGCCCCCTGCCTACCCGCCACCTCCGCCGTCCTGGCCGCCCCGGGCCCGCGGTTACTTTGCAATCGGCGCGGAGCGCATGTCGAAGTCCCTGAATTTGGGCAACCTGATGCGCTCGGCTCACGCATTTGGCGCGAGCTTCACGTTCACGATCGGTTCGAACTATTCCGCAATGGAGGCCTACGCGGACACCTCCCGCAGCCAGGTTCACCTGCCGCACTACAACTGGCGGAGCCTGGATGAGATCGCCTTCCCGCGCGGCGTGAAGCTCGTCGGTATAGAACTCGTCGAAGGCGCGATCGACCTTCCGAGCTTCCGCCACCCGATGCAAGCCGCCTACGTCCTCGGCCCGGAGCGCGGATCCCTGTCGGAACCGCTGTTGGCCCGCTGTGACTACATCGTCAAGATCCCGACATCCTTTTGCGTGAACGTTGCGATGGCGGGCGCGATCGTCATGTACGATCGGGTGAAGTCTCTCGCGCGTTTCGCCGACCGGCCCATTCACGAAGGCGGACCGGCGTCGCCCCTTCCGCCAGCGTCGCATTCCCCCTTGGGAAAAACGCGCAAAGGCTGAAGCGCGGGGCCCGCGCTCGGGCTATCGTGCAGGTCTTCGCTATTGGAATTGTGATCGATGCCCCAAATCGCACTCCGCTCCCTCGTCATACTTTCCGGATTTGCGGCCGTTCTCTTCGCGCCTCTCGCGGCGAGTGCCCAGCAAGCAACCGGCGTCGAAGGCACATTCGGATCCTGGGGCCTCTATTCCAACGAGGCATCAGGGTCGAAACTCTGCTTCGTTGCGGCGACGCCCTCCGACAAGAAGCCGGCGAGTGCCAACCGGGGACCCGCCCTGCTTTACGTCTCCGCCTGGCCGAAAGACGGCATCCGGTCCGAAGTCAGCGTTAAGCTCGGCTATCCCGTAAAGCCCGACTCGACCGTGACGGTCACGATCGGCAACGAAACCTTCAGCCTGTTCCCGAAGGACGAACGTGCATTTGTCGCCGACTCCACCCAGGAACTGAAGCTCGTTGAGGCCCTGAAAAAAGGCTCGAAAGCCGATGTCACGGCCACGTCGGCGCGCGGCACCGAAACCACCGACACGTATACTTTGAGCGGCCTCAAGCAGGCCCTCAGCGAACTTGCCAAGAAATGCAAATGAGGGCGATCAGCCTCGCCTCAAGTGAACATAAAGCGCCCCGGAGCCTCCGTGCTCGATCGCGGCCTCCGCAAAACTCACGACCAACCCGCTCACCTGGGGCTCGGCGAGCCAGAGCGGCACGCTGCGCTTCAGGACGCCCCGCGGCGTCTCCCCGAAAGAGCGCTCCCTGTCGCCCTCCAGCGATCGTGACGGCAATCCCTTCCCCGTGATGACGAGCACCCACCTCCGGCCCATCGCGGCGGACCCATGAATGAACCGGATCAGCGCCGCATGCGCCTCCGCCTGCCGCATTCCGTGCAGATCGATCCGCGCCTCGATCTCGATCTTGCCGCGCTTCAGCTTCTTCACGTTCTTGCGATCGAACGGATTGAGATCGGGCGTCGTCTTTTTGGCGGGTGGCTTTGCGAGCGGGTCGGGTAGCGATGGCGGATTGCCGTGTGCCTGTCCCTGCGCGTGCGCCTTCGTCTTTGGGGCAAATAATTTCGCAAAATCCTCCTCGCCCTCCAGGGCCTCGTGCACGCGCCCTTTCATGTTGCGCAACGGCTCGAGCGATCGCGCAGTGTGTTCCCACAAAGCGTGATCTTCATCCGAAAGGATGGTCGGCCTGCCACCGCGGCCCGGCTTCTTCGTCACGGCACGGCCTTGGGCAGCAGCACGTAAAAATTCCCCGGGTGCCGGGTCGTCCCGGCCCGGGCGCCCGCTTCGTCCCCGGTTCCGTAATAGATGTCACCGCGCTCTGGTCCGCGGATGGCCGATCCGACGTCCTGGGCCACCATGAGACGGTGGAACCCTCGATCGCCACCCGCCACCGTCAGCGCCGGCGACACGACATAAACTGGCGTGCCGAGATCATGAAAGCGCGTGTCCACAGCAAGGCTGCGATGTTCCGAAAGAGGGATCTCCATCGCCCCGAGTGCCGAACGGGCGGACTCGCCCGTCAACTCGCGGAAGAAGACATACGACTTGTTCTGCCGCATGGCCGCAATGCCTCTGGCGCGATCGGCCCGAAGCCACGCCTTCAGCGCATCGAGTGACATCTGATCGGCCGGAAATAAACCGGCATCGATGAGATAGCGGCCGACCGAGGTATAGGGATGTCCGTTCTTTCCGTCATAGGTGATCCGCGCCGACGTGCCGTCATCGAACGCGATCAACCCGGATCCCTGCACGTGAAGAAAAAATGCGTCCACCGGATCTTCGAGCCAGACGAATTCGAGATCCTGCCCCGCGAGCGCACCTTCCTCTATCGCCTCGCGCGTCGCGTAGGGCTCCAAGCCCGCAGGTGTCCGGCGCGCGTGGGTCAACTGTTCGGCTTTGGCTCCGCGTTCCGATTCCGCT
>JBLMYE010000177.1:0-5887 GCA_050258115.1 Deltaproteobacteria bacterium
TCGACGCCTACTGGCCCGATTTTGGACACGAGCTTCTCGACGAGGCAATCAAAACCTACCACTCGCGCGATCGCCGTTTCGGCGGGCTGACCCAGCGGTCGACGGCCTGAGGACGGTATGAGCGATCAGCCCGCCGATCCTTCCCAGACGGCTGCGCGCGCGCCGGGGCCTGCCGGGAGCGAACTCGTTGAGAGGACCGGATCCAGCCTCGTCATGGCAGTGGTTGCGGGAGCACTGGTGTATACCGGCGGGATCCCGTTCGCGGTGTTCGTGGCGGTGGTGGGTGTCCTGACGAGCCTTGAGTGGTCGCGGATCGTGCGCGGCGCCGGTCTCGACGCGGGCCTCGGCATCCAGATCGCGACCGTCGCCGTTGCTGCCGCGCTGACCTCGGCGGGGCTCGCGGCTCTCGGTCTGTCGGCTCTTGCCGTCGGCACGATCCTGACGGGTCTTTTGTGTTTTTCCTCGCGACCTCTGCTGTCGGCGGAAGGCGTGATCTATGCCGGGCTGCCCGCGGTGGCGCTGATCTGGTTGCGGGACGATCCTGGGGTCGGCATGCAGGCGGTGCTTTTCATCCTGCTTGCGGTCGTCACGACCGATGTGGCCGCGTTCGTCTGCGGGCGGCTTATCGGCGGGCCGAAGCTCGCGCCGGCGATTTCGCCTAAGAAAACATGGTCGGGATTTCTCGGTGGCATTTCGGCCGCGGGCCTTGCGGCCGCGGCCTTCGCCGTCTCGATGGGAGCCGACCCCGTGCGGCTCGGGGTGGCGGGCTTGGTGCTCGGTATCGTTGCGCAGATCGGGGATCTGACGGAATCGGCCCTGAAGCGCAGTTTCGGGGTGAAGGATTCCGGTACGCTCATTCCCGGACATGGCGGTATCATGGATCGGATCGACGGGCTCGTTTTTGCCGCGACGGCAGCGGGGTTCGTGGCGCTTGCCATTGACCCGCATGCACCGGCTCGCGCGCTCCTCTTTGGCGGTTGAGACGATGAGCGGGACGTTCACGCGCGCGGCGGCGATCAAACTGGCGGACAACGGCGCGCGCCCTCTTTCGGCGCCCCAGAGGCTGACGGTGCTCGGCGCTACGGGTTCGATCGGGCTCAGCACCCTCGATCTTGTCAGCCGCGAGCCGGAACGGTTCAAGGTAGTGGCGCTCACCGCGCAGTCGAATGCGGAAAAGCTCGCCAAACTCGCTATCGCCCACGGGGCCGAAATCGCGGTGATCGGCGACGAGCGCTGTTACGGCGACCTGAAAGCCTTACTCGCCGGGACCGGCATCGAAGCGGGGGCTGGTGAGGCCGCGCTGATCGAGGCGGCGTCGCGGGCGGCGGACTGCACCATGGCGGCGATCGTCGGTGCGGCCGGGTTGAAGCCGACGTTCGCTGCTGCGCGGCAGGGGCGGCGCGTGGCGCTGGCCAACAAGGAATGCCTCGTTTCGGCGGGTGACGTTTTTCTGGCCGAGATCCGGGCTTCGGGAGCGGAACTGCTGCCGGTCGACAGCGAGCACTCCGCGGCGCTTCAGTCGCTGGCCGGCGCCGAGCGCGTCGCCGTCGAGCGCATTGTGCTGACGGCGTCGGGCGGTCCGTTCCGCAGCTGGCCGCTGGAGAAGCTGAAGGAGGCCAGACCCGAGGAAGCGTTGAAGCATCCCAACTGGTCCATGGGCGCGAAGATCACCGTCGACAGCGCCACGCTAATGAACAAGGGGCTCGAACTGATCGAGGCCTATCATCTGTTTCCGGTGGGCGTCGATCAGCTCGACGCGGTCATTCATCCGCAATCGGTGGTCCACTGTCTCGTGCACTACATCGATGGCTCCGTGATCGCCCAGCTCGGGCCGCCGGACATGCGCACGCCGATCGCGCTTGCCCTCAACTGGCCGGAACGGCGCGTCACGCCCACCGCGCGGCTCGATCTCGTGGCGATCGGTTCACTGACGTTTGAGCCCGTTGACGAGGGCCGGTTCCGGGGACCGGCTATCGCCAAAGCGGCGCTGGCGCGCGGGGGGAGCGCGCCGGCCATTCTGAATGCCGCCAACGAGGTCGCCGTCGCGGCATTCCTTGAGGGGCGCATCGGGTTTCTCGATATCGCCCGCACGGTCGAACGGTCGCTGGAGGGGGCTGAAACACGTGGGCTCATCCATGCTACAGAGAGCCTCGACGATGTGCTCGCCGCCGACGCGGAAGGCCGTGATCTGGCGCGCCATGTGATCGAGACCCCAAAGTAGGCAGCGAGCCGCCAGAGTTTCAACCCGCCGATCAGGCCAGCGGGACGGCGGCGATACCGGAGACAGCTTATGGACGCCCTATCGAGTGCTCTCTCAGGACCGTTGCTCTACGGAGTGGCGTTTCTCAGCGTTTTGACGATCGTCGTTTTCTTCCACGAACTCGGCCATTTCCTGGTCGCGCGCTGGTGCGGTGTGAAGGTCAAGGCCTTCTCGATCGGCTTCGGTCAGGAGATCGCCGGCTTCAACGACCGTCATGGAACGCGCTGGAAGCTCTGCTGGATTCCTCTCGGCGGCTACGTCAAGTTCATGGACGACGAGAACGCGGCGAGCGTTCCCTCTCGCGAAGCGATCGATAAGATGAGCGCGGAGGAGCGCGCGGGATCGTTCCATGCCAAGCCGGTCTGGCAGCGTGCGGCCGTCGTCGTCGCGGGTCCCGTCGCCAACTTCATCCTTGCCATCGTCATCTTCACGTTCTGGTTCTGGATGAACGGCGTCTATTCGACGGAAGCGCGGGTGGACGAAGTGGTCCCCGGCGGGCCGGCCGCGAAAGCCGGGCTGCAATCGGGCGACCTCGTGACCGCCATCGACGGCCAGCCGATCAAGGCTTTCGAGCACATCCAGAGGCACGTGTCGTCGAGCGTGGGCCGGAGCCTGACCTTCACGGTCGACCGTAACGGGCAGAAGCTCGACCTGACGGTGACGCCCGAGGTGCGTGAGCAACTTGATGACAAGGGCGATACGGTCCGGATGGTGATGGTCGGGGTCAGGCGTGTTCCGGGCCAGCAAGGCGTGACGCGCCATCAGCCGGGCTTCCTGGAAGCGGTGGGGATCGCTGGCGACCGGACGTGGTTCATCGTCACCAGCACGCTCGGCTACCTGGGCGACGTGATCGCCGGCCGCCAGCCGGCGGATCAGCTCGGCGGGCCTATCCGCATTGCCGACGTGGCGGGCCGGGTGGCGACGCAGGGGTTCGAATACATCATTCAATTGGCCGCGTTCCTTTCGGTCAGCGTCGGCCTCATAAATCTGTTCCCTATTCCATTGCTGGACGGTGGTCATCTCATGTTCTACGCCATAGAAGCCGTGCGCGGACGGCCTCTTGACGAGCGGCTTCAGGAGATCGGCTTCCGGATCGGTCTCGCGGTTGTTTTAAGTGTCATGATCTTTGCCACTTTCAATGACTTACATATTCTCAAACGTTGGCTTGGAGGAGCCGGTTAGATTCGTGTGCGGTGACGTATTCTTGCCACTTCCAGGCGGGTTACTGAATCGTTAAAAGCGTCAATCCGGAGCACCTGTGCATTTCGAGTCTCTCGGGGGGACTCGATGCGTGAAGTTGGGGGCACCGGGCGCCGCGTTCCGTGGCACGCATGTCATACGGGTGGGATACCTCGCGGTCGACCGCTCGGTTCAGGGGGAATGACACAGGCATGAGGGCTGATCCGCGTCATGGGTTCACCCGGTTCACGGCGTTGGGCATTCGCCTGTGCGCTGTCTTCCTGGCGTTCCTCGCGATCGAGATCTCTGCTCCGCAATTCGGCGTCGCCGGTGCCGCTCAGGCCCAGGGCGTCGTGCGCAGCATCGAGGTCGAAGGCAATCGCCGTGTCGAAGCCGATACGGTCCGCTCATACCTGCAATTCAACGTCGGCGACGCCTACGACCCCGCGAAGGTCGACGCGTCGCTGAAGGCCCTCTTTGCCACCGGTCTGTTCGCCGACGTGAGCATCGACGGCAATGGCGGCGCGGTCGTCATCCGCCTCGTGGAAAATCCGGTCGTCAACCAGGTCGCCTTCGAGGGCAACAGCGAAGTCGATACCGAGACGTTGCGCAACGAAGTCCAGCTGAAGCCGCGCACCGTGTTTACGCGTGCCCGCGCGCAGGCCGACGTGCAGCGCATTCTCGACGTCTATACCCGCCAGGGCCGCTTCGCCGCCTCCGTCGAGCCGAAGATCATCGAACTCGAACAGAGCCGTGTGAACGTGGTGTTCGAGATTACCGAAGGCGGCGCCACGAAGGTGAAGGGCGTCAACTTCGTCGGCAACAGTGCGTTCAATGACCAGCAATTGCGCGACATCATTTCGACGACGCAGCAGGGCTGGTTCGACTTCCTCAAGGGCACCAGCATCTACGATCCGGACCGCATGAATCTGGACCGGGAACTGCTGCGCCAGTTCTACCTCAAGAACGGTTATGCCGACGCGCGCGTGACCGCGGCGCAGGCCGATCTCGACCGCGACGGCTCGGGCTTCGTCATCACGTTCGCCATCGAAGAGGGGATGCAGTACAAGTTCGGTGCGGTCTCCATCGAGAACGGTCTGCCCGAACTCAATGCCTCGACCCTGAATGGCGACATCACCACGTATCAGGGCGACATCTACAATGCGCAGGCCGTCGACAAGACGGTCGAGCGGCTGACGCTGGCGACCTCCGAGCAGGGTTTCCCGTTCGCTCGGGTCCGGCCGCGCGCGACGCCTGATCCCGCGACGCAGACCATCGCGATCGTCTATGCCATCGACGAGGGTCCGCGCCTCTACATCGAGCGGATCAATGTCGTCGGCAACACCCGCACCAAGGATTTCGTCATCCGTCGCGAGTTCCGTCTGGCGGAAGGCGATGCCTACAACCCGCTGCTCGTCGACCGGGCGAAGAAGCGCCTGCAGGGTCTCGGCATCTTCAAGGCGGCTGAAGTGAAACGCCGTCCGGGCTCGGCGCCCGACCGCGTGGTCCTCGACGTGGAGGTGGAAGAGCAGTCGACGGGCGAGCTGTCGTTCGGCGCGGGCTTCTCGACCAACGAAGGCATCATCGGCGACGTGTCGATCACCGAACGCAACTTCATGGGCAACGGTCAGTTCCTGCGCCTGAAGCTCGCCGGCTCGGTTGAGCGCATGCAGGTCGACCTGTCGTTCACGGAACCGCGGTTCCTCGACCGCAACCTGTCGGCCGGCTTCGACCTCTTCCATAAGGAACTCGACCAGCAGGACGACGCCGGTTTCTCGAGCCGCTCGACCGGCGGCACGCTGCGTCTCGGCTTCCCGCTGGGTGAAGACCTGTGGATGCAGACGGGCTACACGCTCAAGCGCGACCAGATCTTCGACGTAGATGACAATTCATCGCTGGCGGTGAAGCAGGCGTGCGGCGACCCTGACTTGCTCAACGACACTGATGGAGTGGTGGACTGTCAGAACGACGCCTACTGGACGTCGTCGGTGGGTTCGTCTCTGACTTACGACAAACGCAACCATCCGAGAAATCCGACCAGCGGATACTACCTGCAGCTGACCAGCGACTTCGCCGGTCTGGGCGGCGACGTGAACTATGTCCGCGTGCAGGGCGAAGGCCGTGCCTACTATCCCATCACGGACAAGATCACCCTCGTCGGCCGCGCGGTCGCCGGTGGCATCGAGGGCTGGGGCGGGGAAGATGTGCGCCTGCTCGATCTCTTCTTCCGCGGTGGCGAGACGGTGCGCGGCTTCGATCGTGCCGGTTACGGCCCGCGGGACCTCGTGACGGGGGATGCGATCGGCGGCCAGTACTACTGGGCGACGACGGCGGAGGTTCGCTTCCCGCTGCCGCTGGTGCCGGAAGACATCGGCCTCAGCGGTGCCGTGTTCGCGGACGCGGGCTCGTTGTGGGGTACGCCGAGTGATATCAGCGCATTGAGTACAC
>JBLMYE010000178.1:0-2518 GCA_050258115.1 Deltaproteobacteria bacterium
CGGGTCGGGTGGACGGCGCGGAGGCTGGTTCGACGTCATCGTGGCTCCGTCTCAGGCGCCGCATCGAGGTGGCAGCCAGGCAAATCATCGTGTCGCTCTCCACAGTGGGAGAAGTGCAGCGGGCGGGGCAAGTGAGCGGCAGGTCGCGCCCATCGCCGACGCACCGTTTTCGACCGGGTCTGAGCCTAACGCGGGCTGCGGGCGCTTGTGTGTCAAGCACCGGACGGCGGCTTGGCGGCCTCCCTGGATTCATATGCAATCTCTGCGGGAAATGTCAGGGCGGCGCCGCATTTGAGAAAAATCTCGATTTATCAGCGTGCTGATCTCGATTTCACGCCGTGATGCCGCCAATTCTTTGCCAAGATTACGCCCGCCGAATCGATTATCTTCAACCTATGAGTGAATCTTGGTTCCAGTTTTCTGCTGGCCGGTGGGTGGCGTTTGCGCTCGCCGGCGCGGTCATCGCAAGCATCCAGATCGTCCCTGCCCATGGGTGGTCATGGCTGGGCAATGGCGATTTTGCCGGCCGAGCGGTCGTCGTCGACGGCGATACGCTCGATGTCGGCGGGCAGCGCGTGCGCCTGGAAGGGATCGACGCGCCGGAAATGGCCCAGAACTGCACCCGGGCGGACGGCCGTCCCTGGGACTGCGGCCGGGAAGCCGCGGAGGCGCTGACGAGGCTCGTCGACGGGCGCGAGGTGACGTGCCGGAGCGAGGGTCAGGATAAGTACGACCGAACACTCGGTGTATGTTCGGTGGACGGCATCGACCTCAACGCCGAGATGGTGCGGCGCGGACTGGCTTGGGCATTCGTCAAATACTCCTCGACGTATGTCCATGAGGAGGGGCAGGCCCGGGAGGCTCGTGCAGGCGTGTGGCAGGGTGAGGCCCAAGCTCCCTGGTTTTACCGGGAAAACCGGTGGGCGGTCGCAGAAAGCCGGGCCCCCGACGGGTGTGCCATTAAGGGCAACATCAGCGAGAATGGCCGCGTGTATCACGTGCCATGGAGCCCTTGGTATGGGCGCGTGAAAGTGGAACCCAATCGCGGCGAACGCTGGTTCTGCAGCGAGGCGGAGGCGCAAAAGGCCAGCTGGCGGTCTGCCGGTCTTAGATAATCCGCAGGAAATGCCCGCTCCTCTGCGTTGACAGAACTTGCGACCGGGAGGAATGTCGGTCTTTGTATCCCGTTCAGCGAGGAAAGAATGCGCCCGGCTGCTCGTCTCCTATTTGGACCTTCTGCTGCCGCGGCCGCGATGATTGCGGCTTTGGCCACCGGTTCCGGATTGGCGGTTGCGGGTCCGGCGTGGGAGGGCATCAAGTCCGAGGTTTACGGATCGCGTGCCATTCTCGAGGGCGCGTCGGTCATCAAGTTCTCAGCGCCCTATCGCCCCGACGACGTTATGGCGGTCCCGCTCGCAGCCGACGTGCATCTGCCGAAGGGTCAAACCATCAAGACGGTGTCGTTTATCGTTGATGAGAAAACATCACCCGTGGCGGCCGTCTTCCAAATGGGCGGCGCGCGTGATCATGCGGCGCTGACGACCTATATCCGTCTCAACCAACAGTCGGATGTCAGAGTTGTGGTGGAAGCTGATACCGGCGAGCTTTACATGGCCGAGCAACTCGTGAAGTTCGCCGGCGGACAGGCTTCCTGCTCGGCTCCGCCCCAGGGTACGCCGGAGGAGATCGCCGCCAACATGGGCCGGATGAATCTCACGCTCCAGGGGCCGCGCGCGGTGGCATCGAATACGGTGCAGAGGGCAGAATTCGAACTCAATCACCCCAACCACACGGGAATGGTCCTCGACCAGCTCACCCTCTTCTACATTCCGCTTCTGATGGTCGAGCAGGTGGAGGTGAAGCAGGGGGACGAGGTCGTGCTGACCATGACGGGCAGCATCACACTGAAACAAAATCCCAAGTTCGCCTTCGACTACAAGACGAACGGGGCGACGGACATGACGGTGACGGCGCGGGATACGAGCGGCAACGTCTTCAAGCGTACTTTCCCGATCGGATCGGGCAGCTGACAGGCCATTAAAGGCGGACCAGCCGGCTGAAGCCTCGAGGCCGCGCCGGCTGTTCGTCAGACCATCGATGGAGCCACCCGGACGGCCGACACCCGATTTCTCAGGCGGCTTCACTCAGCACGGTCAGTTTGCTGCTGACTTCTTCGATCTCGGCGACGTACTCGGTCCACTCCTGCTTGTCGTCAGCCGTCTGCGACGGGTCGGCGATGGATTCCTTGAGATCAGCCTTCGCGACGCCGAGGGCATAGATCAGGGTTTCGACCTCGGATTCGCTCAATTCGATCATGGGCATGGAAGGGTCTCCACGTGAGTTGCGAGCGCGTGGCCTCTTTATGGGCGAAAAGCCTTGCCGGAAACCTGCGCTCTTCACTCATAAGCGACTCGCGGCGCCGGCCGAACGGGGAGATGAAGCTATTTTTTCGGACGGAGCGACCTTCGTCACCGAGGCCGGATCCCAGGGCTCGGGGCTCGGCGGAGCCGTGCCGCTG
>JBLMYE010000179.1:0-2987 GCA_050258115.1 Deltaproteobacteria bacterium
GCTGCAAGGCGAGCTGGATATTGCGGCATGCGCCGAGCGCCCAGGCAATCGTGGTGGATGCGAAATCTTGGAATGTTCGCCCCGCAGACGCTGCCAGTTCGTCGGCGACGCCTGCAAATTCGGACCTGATCAAGGCCTCGATCTTTGCACCTGCCTGATCTGCACTCGACGCGCGCTTCCAGAATGCCTGCCAGCGGGACCGGTCCAGGTCGAGGACCAGCATCCTGCTCAGCGGAATGCTGGTGGGAACAGGGATCGAGAGGGATTTCAGCTGCGGCACGGGAATATCGGGTGCGGGAACCACCGTCTGCAACAGCTTGAACAACTCCGGGATCAGGTGAACGTGGTAGGCCAGCATCCGTTGGGATGCTTCCTCAAAGCCAGCGCGAAAGGCATCCGACAGAGCGCGGCGGACTTCGATGCCTTCGTGGGTCCAGGTCGTGGCAGATGCCCCGCGAGCAAGGCTGTCGGTCACGATTTTCCGTTCACGAGCGGCGTAGGTGTCGACGACCCCCAAAAGGGATGTGCGCAGGCGGGCCTGTTCTTCGGCAATGACGCGCGAAAAGATTTCTTCGATCATTTTCGCCGACACTTCGATATTGGCCGAGACCGAGAGAATGAGATCCCGTTCACGGGAGTGTATCGCCGGGCTGTCGCTGCTGCCGTGGCTGATCCCGGGTGGCCTCTGCCCGCGCGCGCGATCGGCAAGCAGGATCTTCAGTTCCGCCTCCGCCGCCTGCTCGCACGCGCGCGACATGTCTGCGAAGCCGCGCGCGACAAGCCCCATCGAAAACGCCGTTCCCGTGGTGTTGATGAGGTTTTCGAAGGCCTCATAGAGGGCCGGCATTCCCGACATTGCATAGAGCGCGTGCGCAACGCGCGCCTGAGTTTCTGGATCAACCAGAGCGCGTGGGTCGGCGTCGCCCTGTTGGAGAAATCCGCGGCGAAAAAGGTGGGTCGCGGATGGCCGCGCCAGCGTTTTGGCGACCGCATCCGGCTCGAAGGAGAGAGCCTGGGTCGCCCACCACGCGCTGCCGTGGACGACGGGAATCCTGGCGCCGGGAAATTCTGCAGCGAGCCGGTCAGTGACGAAGCGCAGGACTTGAGGAAGTTGCTCCGGCGGATCTGACAGTTCGTCGATGCGGTTGACCAGGACGATGACGCGGTCTTTGTTGAGACCACGCATGAAGCGCAAGAGTGCCACGTCCTGGTCGGATAATGGCTGTCGTGCGGTCAGGACGATGATGTAAGCCTCGGCTGCTCCGAGTGAGCGGCGCGTGATCTCGTCGCGAACCAACGTTGGGTCGTTGATGCCCGGTGTGTCGATGACGGTCGTGGGGAACGCGAATGGACCGCCGTTGAGATAGAGGTCGGCGCTGCGCGTGATGTCTGCATACTTGCCGTAGCTATCCGAGCCTGAGAATTCCCCGGAACAGATGTATTGTTCCAGCAGGCCGGGGTGAATGGCATTGAAGAGATGCGCCCGTCCGATCAACTGCTCGAACTCGGGCCCGAGTTTCTGGCGTGCCCTTTCTGCGAGAGCACCCACTTCCAAATGAAGATCGCGCGGTTCGAAGCCGGGTGCGCTGCCTTCAGCAAGATCACGGAAGCGGGAGCCTTTTGCAAGGTCGCTCCATTCGCCCGTGGTCATGAATGAGAAACGGACCGCGCCGTCCGGAGGTGGAACCTGGGCGAAATGCAGTTTGGTGACGGCCGTGGTCCACGGGGTCACGGCAGTCGGCAGGAGCCGGGGGTGGCGCACGAAGGCATTGATGAAGGTGCTTTTGCCGGATTTGATCTGGCCGACGACCGCAACGCGAACGGTCAGTTGCGCGATCTTCTCCAGAGCACCGCTGACGAGTGGCCTTGACTGCGGCTCGACAAGTTCCGCCATCACGGAGCCGCAGGACTGAAGCTGCTGGCGCACGTTTTCCAGGCGCGCGCCAAGCCGCCGGTTTGCGGTGTCGGCCGTCCGTTGCATCGGAGTGGCGTTCACGTCGGTCGGCTCCGCTGCTCAGCGGCCTCCGATCTGCCCGAATGGCACCTCGCCTCGTTCATTCGGAGTTCGCCGGCCCGTATCATGATCGTAACATCCCATTCCCATGAGCGCTCCGCCGCTGATGCTCTGCCGGTTGCTTCGATATTCGATAAAGTGATGTGAAAAAGCGGCATATCTCTTCGTCATCCGCGCGTCATTCGTCGTAGCTCACGCGAAACGAACCGACAACCGCACGCTCATCGGCGGAAACCGGCAGCACAGCCGGTCACGCATCAACTCATACCCGATACGGTCTGTCGCGATTAGATATCTTGTGAGCTTAACGAACGGTGAGCGGTTCTATTCCGCCGGAAGCAGGAATGAACCATGGACATTCTTCGGTGCCGAGGCCGCCGCTTCCGTTTCGAACATTCCCGTCAGCGCGTGAGGAAGGGCGGACCGGGTTCCGCCGGAGCGGTGTCAGACGAGGACGTTTTTCACTTCGATGACGACGGGTGGCTCGATGAGGCGCGGATCGAGCGGCTTCTTCGGCATGATGAGAGGATCATGTGACGGGCGTTGTTCGCCCGGACGCAGTTTCCAGCGCCATCCTCTCGGACCTGGTACTTTGTCGAGGGCGATGGGGTAGACGGTCGCCCGGTCGGGCTCCAGTCTGATGCGCAGGAAATGCTTGTAGTTCTTGATGCCGAGCGCGCCGAACGCGTCGCCGGTGTGCATGTTCAGGAGGGTTGACGTTAGCGTCCAGTAGAGCCCCATCACGAAACCGCCGATCAGCCCGCCGAGGAGAAGGGTGATCAGGAAGTTCCAGGTCACACGGATGACGTCGGGCCAGGGATCAGGCATGTGATACTTGAGGACAGTGGAGAGAGGTACGCCGACGCCGCTCGCAATCCAGCTGATGACGAGAAGCGCGATGACGTGCGCTGCAAAGTGGGTAGTGCCGATCGTAAACTTCGCGAACGATCCGGCTGAACCCGGGCGCGTGTCG
>JBLMYE010000180.1:0-4661 GCA_050258115.1 Deltaproteobacteria bacterium
CCTTCGTGAGCGTGCCGGGTATTCAAGGGGACGGCCCGGGATTGGGCGGCCTCGGTTTTGAGTTCGAAAGCTTTCTGCGCGTTTTCAACGAGTGACAGACGGGCGGTCATCTTCCGGCGCCGCTCGATTTCGCTGTTCAGCCGTCGTATGGCCATGGCGAGAACCGCGAGCTTGAGCTTCGATCCTTCCTCCCCACGGGAGGCTGCGGCTCCTTTCGGTGCTGCCTTTCCGCGCATCTCGCGACGGCGGCGGCTCGCTTCCGTCCGCGCGCGATTGCGGCGCTCCCGGACGAGCTTGACCAGGTTACGGAGTTCCTCGTCTGAAAGATCCTGAACGGCCGGGTGATGCGATTTTTCGACGAGGTCCTGTTCGTCCGAACTCAGCGCGCGGGCCTCCTGCTTTTTCGTGATAGCCATCTGACAACTCCCTTCGTCCTTTCAAGCAGCATACAGATTTTCAAACTCGGCCTGCAAGCAAAGTCGTGCGCTTAGAGGTCGGAAAATCTGGGTCGTTCCGAACGCAAACCGGCGGCAGAGGGATTGGTTGGAGCAATCATGGCACATTGAGTCCGATGGTTCTGCAGAGCAGCCCATAAATACTCGATGGTACGGGCTTGGAAAGCTGATCTTTGCGCTGGGATCCCCAGAAGTGGATGTATACGACAGGGTCACCCAAGGCCTCGGCCGGGTTGTTGACCGGAACAAAGAGCGGCGTTCGCGTTCCGGTCAGGCACAAACGGGACTCAAGAATTACACCGTCGAATCCGTGCTGAGCGACATAACGCTGGATGGGAATGTAGCCGAGGGCGCCCCATGGGAGATGTTGCGGTCCGAATTGCAGAGAGGCAGCGGATTGAACGAAAATTTGCCAGAGCTTGCCGGGCCGGTCCCATGGCAAGCCACGGCTTGGATGCTGATAAATCGCTAGGATTTCGTCGAGAATTGGATGGTCGGGAGATAGCCGCATCACGGCATTGTTCAGGTTTTTAGTATCATCGCCCCCCTCCTTCGCCAGCAGGTTCGGCGGGGAGAAATCGAATGCCTTTAGCAGGAAAATGTCAGCGTCGAGCCATAGGGCGTCGAAGCGCTTGAGGATCATGGCGCGGTAGACGTCGGCAAAGACTGCAAGGCTTCCGTTTCTCGCGTTTCGAAATATCCGGTTTCTTGGAATAGATTTCGCGGCGTCGAATGTTTGCACCCCTTTTGGGGTCGGAAGCTCATCATAGCAGTGCAGAACGACGTTGTATCCAAGGCGCACCCATGAAGCCAGGCAAAGTTGCTCTAAAGGACCGAGTGCCGATCCAACCCACAGTGTATGAATAGCTGGTTGCTGACTGGTGACGATCATGTTGTCAACTATTGGAACTCGCTCACCACTTCAGAATACGCGTGCCCACAATCGCTCCGGCGGACGTCACCAATGCGATCGCTATCGGGTACCACGTCGCAACGAACAGAGGCGAGTCGTCGAAGCAGTGCGTGGCGTAGAGCAGCGCGGCGGCCGATGCCGCGAGCGTTCCAGCGGCCGCTCCGGCCCTTGCCGGAGATCTTGGGGCACCCGAGCGCATGGCCCACAGGATCGCCGCTAGCGGAATGACGGCCAGGGCGGGTACGACCACAAGGCAGAGGAGGGCGTTGGTGCCGACGAGTTTCTTCAGCCAGTCGCTGCTCGGGGTCGTCAAGAGTTCGATCACAATGGCGGCCAGGATGAGAATGCTCGTCACGACCACGAGGTTGAAGGGGCGATCATGAGCGGTCGGTCGCGAGAGACGATAGCAATCGATCGTCGCAACGATCAGCATGGCCGCGAGTAGGGCAATCTTGACGTCGAAGCGCCATGTCACGAGAGCCTCCCGGATATCCGGCCGCACGCCCAGGGTCATCGTCAGCGCCAGGGCCGCGGCGATCGTGCCGGCCGCGAGTGCGAACCCGAGTGCGGTCCGAACCGGGGTGGGCTTCTGCGAGTCGGCCGCCAAGGCCGCGATCAGGTCATCGGTTTTCATGTGCTTCCCCGGCGGAACGCGTCGCCCATGGCCTTCAATGCGCGATGCAACGTGACGCGGACCGCGCCCTCGGTCATCCCCAGAGTCGCGGCGACCTCTCGCGCGCTTCGGCCATCGAGCGCCATTGCCTGCACCACGCGGCGATGCCGGTCCGGCAGGATGGCGAGAAGGCGATTTCGATCGATGGTGAGATCGGCGTCCGCGGAAAGCCCGGCGGGAAGGATATCTGCCAGTTCGTCGATTGCGACATGGCCATGACTTCCCTTCCGGCGCAGGAAGTCGATCAGCTTGTAGTTCGCAATTGCGCAAACCCAGGGTTCGACCGGCTGGTTTTCATCCCATGTCGCGCGTTTGACGTGCATGGCGATCAGCGTTTCCTGCACGATGTCCTCACAATCGTCCGGACTCCGGCCTGCGCGCAGGAGTCCTTTGCGGACGAGACCGCGCAGTCGCGGTGTCAGCGCGACGAGTAGTTGCCGGTACGCTGCTCCGTCGCCGCGGTTGGCTCGGCGGAACAGCGACGACAGATCTTCCGAACCGACTGGCACGCATTCCTCTTCTACTGATGTTCGGAGTAACGGCGACGAACATTACACAAGATCATAGACGCTGCCGTAGCGTCGACTAAACACACGACAATTTGTTTGCTGGATATTGCGGTGCAGCGCGTCGTTCGGGACGGGGAATGAGAGTAAGGTCCAAAGAAGACCACTTGCTTGGTTGGCAATCCGCAACTTGGCGGCCTTCCTGCGGGTCAATTCCCATGCGCGATCCCTGCGAGCCTTGCCTCGTATGGGACTGCGGTTTGGATGCTCCTCATTCTTGGAAAGTGCTTTGCTGCGGCGGTTCGTGTTACGGGCCGCGGCTTTCCATTGCCATGGCGGCGTTCGTCAAGTGGCGGTTCGTCCCACATCCTTATCCGGACGCTGCCGCCGGTCATGTGCGCTTGCCGCCCTTTCGATCGAAATTCTGAGGCCGCCGGACGGGATGCTTGATTTTCGCGAACCAACAATGGAGAGATGCTGGTCTACTGCTCGGACGAGGTCTGCGTACCAATGCCTTCCTTACCTGCGCCGAATCTGGCGCTGCATAAAGCCTGGTTCCTCCCATTTCTCGTCTGTGTCTGGACTTTCGTCGGCTTTCTGGCGGTTACCGGGGGGACCTTGGCGGGGCCGGGTCCCGATGTTGGTCCCCGCGATGCGCGGGAGGTGGTCATCGGGGCGTACGTCCACGACATCCAGGAGATCGACTTTCGCACGCAGAGCTATGCGGTCGATCTTTATGTGTGGTTCCGCTGGCGCAATCCCGAAATCAATCCTGCAAAGACCCTGGAGTTCATGAACCGCTTCGCGCCGAATGCGCATGTGCGGAATCAAATGTATGAGCCTCCCAAAGTTCTTCCCGATGGAACCATGTATGCGGTCGTGAGAAACCAAGGAAGATTCTCCACCAGACTCGCCGTGAGCGATTACCCGTTCGACAAGCAGGAGCTTCGAATTGAACTGGAAGATTCCGAGTCGGGTTCTGCTCTTCTCGCCTATGTCCTGGATCACAATGCGCTGACACTTTCACCAGATATCGACCTGCCCGGCTTCAGGATCGGCAAACCGAGAATGGAGATACGGGATCATATCTATCCAACGAATTTCGGTAATCCCACGGTCGGTGAAAAAGAGGCCTACTCGCGGGCCGTCGTCATCGTGCCGATCGAGCGGCCCCTGACTGCACTGGCGGTCAAGACGTTTCTGCCGATCTTGCTGATCATGACCTGCGCTGGCCTCATTCTCTGGATCAGGCCTGCCTATATCGATGCGCGTGTCGGTCTTAGCGTGACGGCTCTCCTCACGCTTCTGCTTACTCTCGTGGCGCTGCAACTTGCCAGTGGCCGCTTCCAGCCCGACGTCGACTATCTGACGCTGATCGACAAGATCTATCTCGCGTCGTTCGCTTTCATCATACTTGTGCTTTTGCGAGCCGTACGAGCGTCTTGGCGTGGAGATGGCGATGGAGGAGAACAGCTTGTCTCTCGCATGGACCGGACATGGTTCGCCGCCGTGGTGCTTCTCTATGTGGCCACTGTGGCGGTTATCGCTTTTCTTTCGATCGGTTCGTGAAGCAGCGGAGTTGGCGGTAATCCGGTGCCCGGGGACGCAAGATAAGTAAGCAGTGATTCCGATCGACCCAGAACGGCCACGTATTCATTTTGACATCGGCCCGCATTGTTTATGATGGATTTTAATTTTTAAATCCGAAATGAGGCGGGGTTCGGCGCGCTTGCGGCTGAACGAAGGCGTCACGAGCGGATCGGGAAGATGGAGGGAATCGTGAAGATGGTGCTGTTATCATGACGACTACAATCTCCCGGCGGGGACTGCTTGCCGGCGCTCTGGCCTGCTTTGCCGTTCCGGTGCCGGTGCTGGCTGCCCGCTCCGACTG
Source organism: Deltaproteobacteria bacterium (assembly GCA_050258115.1). GTDB lineage: Bacteria > Pseudomonadota > Alphaproteobacteria > Rhizobiales > Hyphomicrobiaceae > JAGVSR01. The sequence goes on from JBLMYE010000180.1 coordinate 4,439, forward strand.
GTACATCGGAATTATCCCAGACCGGCCGTTCGATATCAAAATCGTAGACAAGAAGAAAATTCCGCCGCGGTTTCACCGGCAATACGTTTCCTATTCCGGATCGGAACCGATTGGGACCATTCTCATCAATAAGAATGAGCGGATGCTCTACTATATTGTCGGTCGTGGGCGCGCGCTGAGATTCGGCGTCGCGGTCGGGCGTGACGGACGGCGGTGGAGCGGA
>JBLMYE010000181.1:0-13108 GCA_050258115.1 Deltaproteobacteria bacterium
GGGAAGACGGATTGGTAACCGCGCGCGACGGCAACCGGATCGGGGCTATCGGCCAATGGCGACTTGATTGGCCTGTAATGGGTTCGATCACCTGCAACGGCGCGCACGGCGACACCGCCTCGGATGTCGATGACCGGAATGATCAGCATTAGGTAGGCTCCTCCCGTGCGCGGATTCGTGACCCAGAGCAGGATTTATTTCAAGGGAGACAAATGGCGATGAGCGTCCGGGCCGGACTCGACGTCGGTGGCGCACACCTCAAGGTTGCCTGTGCCGAGGACGGTCGCCTGACCGCCGTGCGGCAGATCCCCTGCCCTCTCTGGATGGGCTTGGCGCACCTTGATGTTGCACTGCAAAATGCGGCGCCGCTCCTGGCCGAAGCCGACACCGTCGCCATCACCATGACCGGTGAACTCTCCGACGTCTTTACCGATCGCATCACGGGCGTCGAGACCCTTGTCGACCGCCTCTCCAAGGAGTTCGGCGGCAGAGCACGTTTCTGGACCGGTTCACGGGGCATGAGATCGGCCGAGGATGCCCGACGACACCCCCGCGACGTGGGCTCGACGAACTTTCTCGCGTCCGCTGCGCTGACCGGCTACCGCATACCGGATGCGCTTCTGATCGACTTCGGCTCGACCACCGCCGACATAATCCCAATCAGGAAAGGAACACCTGTTCCCACCGGTCTCACCGATGCCATGCGTCAGACGACGGGCGAACTCGTCTATACCGGCTACACACGCACAGCCGTGATGGCAGTCACCGGGCTCGCGCCATTCCAGGGACAATGGGTGACGCTTGCCCGCGAGTACCTCGCGACCATGGCCGACGTGCGCCGCATCCTGGGTGTCGATCTCAACGGCATCGACCAGCATGTCACTGCCGACGGCAAGGACAAATCGCTCGCCAGCAGCAAGGCCCGTCTCGCCCGCATGTTGGGCCGCGACGCAGCCGAAGGATCGGCCGCAGACTGGCGCACCGCCGCCGTATACGTTCGCGAAATGCAATTACGGTCCATTCACGACGGCGCAATACAAGTTCTCTCGCAAGCCGCCCTGCCTGGCGATGCGCCCGTCGTCGCGGCCGGCGTCGGCGCAAGAGACGTGGCCGATATCGCGGCGCGACTTGAACGGCCCGTCATTTCGTTCGCCGAACTCGCCGGTGCGGACGGCGACCTCGAATTCTGGGCCGCCGCATGCGCTCCCGCCGTCGCGCTTGCGCTGATGCCCGATTGAAGATGAAGGGCACCCCGTCTCGCGAGCGCCGAAACTTGATCGACCGCAACGCAGCTGCTCCTCGCCGGGTATCTTATCGGCAGACGCGTAAGGCGTTGCGAGGTCGCCATGCCCGACAGAACCAACGTGAACGACGCACGCACAATGATGGTCGAGAGGCAGCTCGAGCGGCGCGGGATCCGCGACCCTCTGGTTATCGACGCCATGCGCCGGGTACCGCGGGAGTTGTTCGTATCATCTGAGTTCGCCCACAAGGCTTACGAAGACCGGCCGCTGCCGATCGGCGCCGGCCAGACCATCTCGCAACCCTATATCGTCGCCTGCATGATCGAAGCCCTCGCACTTCGCGGCGGCGAAAAGGTCCTTGAGATCGGAGGAGGCTCGGGATACGCCGCCGCTGTGCTGGCCATGATCGCGGCGCATGTCTTCACCATCGAGCGCGTTTCCGAACTCGCCGAAACAGCGCGCTTCAATCTCGCCGCTGCCAGCATCCAAAACGTCACCGTGCGCTGCGCCGATGGCACGGACGGTTGGCCCGAAGAAGCCCCCTTCGATGCCATTCTCGTCTCGGCCGGCGCACCGGCCGAACCGCGCACTTTGATGGAGCAAATGAAAATCGGAGGGCGCATGGTGGTGCCGATCGGCCAGGATCCGACCGAGCAGGAACTCTTCTGCATCCATCGCACGGCCGAAGACGCCTTCGAGCGCACCTCTCTGACGTACGTCCGCTTCGTTCCCCTCATCGGACGGCAAGGCTGGGAACCCGGCACGCTCTGAAATCAGGGCGCGATCGACACTCCGACCGGGCGCGCCGAAACGTCCTCGCCGCTCACGAATGCGCTCGCATCGCGATTGTAGAGATCGTTGCGGAAATTCACGACACCATTGTCGACCCAGGCCGTCAGATAGATGAAATGCACGGGAACGGGGCTCTTCAGCTTGACCGTGGTCTGCTGGCCCGCTGCGACCCGGCCTTGCAGCGCGGATCCCGATAGTCCGTCCTGACCGGCCAGCACCCAGTCCGCCACGCCATAGTAGTTCTGCAGACGCACGCAGCCCGCACTCACCGCCCGTTCGAAATAGTCGAACAGGTTCTTCATAGGCGTATCGTGCATATAGACAATGTGCTTGTTCGGCATGTCGAAGCGCAGCACACCGAGTGCGTTCTGAGGTCCAGGATCCTGCCGAAACACATAGCGCTCCGCTTCTGGTCCCCACCAGTTGACGGTTGCCGGATCCACCTCTTCGCCACCGAAGCTCGAGAAGATTCGTATGCGCTCTTTGTAGAGGTAGCCCGGATCCTTGCGGATCATCGGGATCAGAGCGGCCTTAGCGATCGTTCCGGGCACATGCCAGTAGGGCAGCGTGTTGAGGGCCTGCACCTGAGCCGACACAACCGGAGTCGGTGTCGCGCGCTTGCCCGCGATCGTGCGGCTCGTCACGGCAACCGCGCCACCTTGGATACCCTGTAATTCGAAGCTCGCGGCATTCATGAGAATGTAGCGCTGCTGAGCCGAGATCACCGGCAGCAACTGCTGCATGCGTTGCAGATTAAGCTCGAGTTGCCGCACGCGCACGTCGAGAGGCACGTTGAGGAGACGCTGTGTGATCCCATAGACGATGCCCGTCGGCTCGACGCCGTTGCGCAACTGGTAGCGCTTCACGGCCGCTTCGACATCCGCATCAAACCCGTAAGGATCGCCGCGCGACTTCAGATCGCCTGTGATCATCAGGCGGGCCCGCAAGTCCGCAACAGCCTGCCCGCTGTCGCCCATTCGCAGCGTCGTCTTATCCGGCAATGGAGCCGGCTGCGGCTGCCGCGTGAGACTGCGATAGTATTCGAGCGCACGCGCCATCTGCTGCACACTCTCCGCGCTGACCCACGGCGTACGGCTCGGCTCGGGCGGCGGCACGCGCTGGCGTGACAGCGCGGGTGATGCACAGGCTGCGGTGACGATGGATACGGCCACAGCCAATCGAAAATGGCATGCGGAAAAATGGCGTCGCATAAAGAACATGAGTTGCGCTCCGCCTCACCACATCGGAGGCGCGTAGAGCACGCCACCGCGCTTCCAGAGCGCGTTGATGCCACGCTCCATCCCGAGCGGGCTGCCTTTGCCGAGATCGGCCTCGAAAATCTCGCCATAATTGCCGACCGACTTGACGACATCGCGCAGCCACGTCGGCGCCAGGCCCAACGCCTCGCCGTTCTTGCCGGCGCCTTCCACGAGACGGGCCTGATCGCCTTCGAGCGGCGCATCTCCGGCGGCCAGATCTTTTGAGAGCCCCACTTCTTCCGCGTTGATGAGGCCTGCCAGCGTCCAGCGAACCGTTTCGATCCACTCGCGGTCATCCTGAAGAACGACCGGACCGAGCGGCTCCTTCGAGATCACTTCGGGAAGAACCGCGTGCTGTTCGGGATCGGCAAGTCCGGCTCTCTGAGCAAAAAGCGACGTCCTGTCGCCCGATACGGCATCGCACTCGCCTTTGCCATAGGCCTCCATCATCGCCGGACGGGACGGGAACGACTTCAATTCGGCACTGCTGTCGTGAGACTTGAAATAATAGGCCGCATTGGCCTCCGATGTGGTGCCGCTCTCCACGCAAACCTTGAGCCCGGCCAACTGCTGCGCCGAGACGAGCCCGCGCTCGTCACTCGTCATGAACCCTTGGCCGTCGATATAAAGAATGCCCGCGAACTCAAGACCGAGCGCCACGTCGCGATCCATGGTCCACGTCGTGTTCCTCGCCAGCAGGTCGATCTTACCCGTCTTCAAGGCATCGAAGCGGGACGCGGTATCGACCGGCACGAACTCGACCTTGCTGGCATCGCCGAAGACGGTGGCGGCGACGGCACGGCAGAAGTCTGCATCCAGGCCAACCCATGTTCCGGCTTCCGTCTGCTTCGAGAAGCCAAGCAGATCCGGATTGATGCCGCAAAGCAGTTTGCCGCGCGACCGGATTTCGAGAATTTTGCGCGAGGAAGGCAGGCCGCCCGTTTCGATCGCGGATCCGCTGACGGGTGCATTGGCCGTTTCCGCTGGAGCGGGTGCAGCGGCTGCGGCCGGAGAAGCGGCAGCCGGACTTTCCGCGGTCGCCGGTGCGTTCTGAGCGCCAGGCGCCGCCGCGGGCGCCTTCGCCGCCGTACCGCCACGGCAGCGGCTGCGCGGAGCCGTCACGTATTCGCCCGAAACCCCGCCCTTCACTTCACAGGTACAAGGGCCTTGCGGCCCCTCGCGCAGCGCGCAGAGCCTGTAGCCCTGAGCAGAGGCCATCGATGACAACGCAAAAAGACCCGCCATGGCAGCGAGTGCTGCAACAGAACCCTTCAAAGGAAATCCCCCACCCACCTGATATTGCACCCATGATGCTGAGCGGGACCATAGCTGTAAAGGCTCAAAGAATGAAACCCACCATTCATTTGGTGGCGGTCAAGGGCCCCTGAGGAGACCATCCGAACATACTAGGACAACCTGCGGAGAAGTCGAAAATGAGAGTAGCTGCCGTCATTTACGGAATGGGTGAGGCGGAGCGCGTCGACCGGGAATTGTCGGGCCTCGCCGACCGCCTGCGCCAGGCCGGTTACGCACTGGCCGGAGCCGTTCAACACAACACGGTCGAAACCAGCAGCCCCTGTTCAGACATGGTTCTGGAAGATCTCGCGACCGGACAGCGCCTCGAAATCTCCACCCCGCTGTCGCGCGACGGAGGCGGCTGCCGGCTCGACGCGACCGCGCTGGAGGGCGCGACCGGCATCATATCCGCCGCCATCGATCACCCCGTCGATCTCGTCATCGTCAATCGGTTCGGCAAACAGGAAATCATGGGCAACGGCCTGCGCAGCATGATGGAGGCCGCCGTCGCCCGCGACATTCCTTTGCTGACAGCCGTGAACGGCGCGCACCGATCGGCCTGGGATGAGTTCGCGGCAGGCCTCGCCGACATTCTGCCGCCTGACGCCGCAGCGATCGAGCGCTGGTGCCACGCTGTTCTTCCCGTAAAATCCTCCACGGGTGCGTGACCGTGAGGCGAACCCACTTTCAATTTGACACTGGCGGCCCTGCAATCAGCACGTAAGATCGGACCATCGCTCGATTGCGCCGGCGCTGGCGCAAGATTGCGACGAACGGCCGAGCCGCTCGCCCGGCCACGAACAGGATTTTCGAGTGGAGCAATTCATGAATCTCCGGACGGCATCATCCTTCGCAGTCGCGTTGATCACTCTCCTCGCCGGCGCACCCGCAGATGCGAAGATCACGTGCGAGCGGTCAACGGCCGGCGCAAGCGATCGGGCCTGCATCCAGCCGGTGCAGTTCGACACGGACGACGACGGCGTTGCCGGCTGTGTGAACCAGTGCAAACTCGATCTGGAAATCTGCCTCGGTCTGCGCCCGGCAGGCGAGTCCTCGGACCGCTGTGACAAGATCGAGGATGCGTGCGAGGACGCTTGTTACAATTCCGGCCAGACGGGCGGCGGGAATGATTAGAGCTCCCGAAGGAAAATGGACGCCGATCTTCCAGCGGACACCCAAGCCGCCGGGCATTCTGTGAAACAGCGGCACAGAGAGAATGGTGGAAGGGGCTGGATTCGAACCAGCGTAGGCGAAGCCAACGGATTTACAGTCCGTCCCCTTTAGCCACTCGGGCACCCTTCCAACCCCGCCGGAACCGGCCCGCAAAAGGTTGCGGCCGCATCCAAACGAAATCGCCCTGCGCGGCTTCCGGCGACAGGGCAAGCGCGTCCTTATCCCGGCCGAAGCGGCGGATGTCAATTGGAAAAGCACCCCTTTCCGTGTAGGGAACGGCCACCGGATGCCGCCGGTTTCCGGCCCCGGGTCGTGGGAAGGCAACATGCAGGACGACGCGCGGGGCAAGCCCCGCTTCAAGCCAAAACAGGGCTTCAAGAAAGGCCACGAAAAAGGTCCGCGCAAGGCTGCGGCCTGGGGCAAGGACCGGCGCCCACCGCGCCCGCCTGAGCCCGCCGAGGACGACGGCATCGTGCGCCTCTTCGGCCTGCATCCTGTCGAAGCGGCGCTGCGCAATCCAGCGCGCGTGCTCCTCCGCCTTCGAGCGACGGAGAATGCGGCCAACCGGCTTGCCGAGGCCATCGCGGCGCGCGGCCTGACGCCGGAGCCGGTCACGCCCCGCGATCTTGACCGGCTGCTCGGAGCCGACACCGTCCACCAGGGGCTGCTGCTCGAAGCCGAACCCCTGCCCGAGCCCGACCTCGCGGAACTGGCGGAAGAGGCCGCGTCGGGCGGCCCTTTGATCCTGTTCGATCAGATCACCGACCCGCACAACGCCGGCGCCATCCTGCGCTCCGCCGCCGCCTTCGGCGCATCCGGCGTCGTGACGACCCGCCGCCACAGCCCGCCGTTGAACGGAACACTCGCGAAATCCGCTTCCGGCGCGCTGGAATTGGTCAAGATCGCCCAAGTCCAGAACCTCGCACGCGCGATGCAGGAACTGCGCGAAGCAGGCGTGACCATTCTGGGACTCGATGGAACCGCCACGGCCGCCCTCGAGGACGAGCCGTTCAACGGCCCGGTCGCCATCGTTCTGGGCGCAGAAGGCAAGGGCCTGCGTCAGCTGACGGCCGAGAGTTGCGACCGCCTTGTCAAGATCACGACGGCCGATGACATGCGCAGCCTGAACGTCTCCAACGCCGCCGCCGTTGCATTGCATACGGCATTGATGAGAAAAAGAGGCGCCGCGCCTTAGCCGAAACGAAAACCGGATGCGTTGTCCTCACCGCATCCGGATCGCCGTCGCATTCCGATATTGAATTTACTCGCACACCGTATCGCGCCAGCAGCTCCAGCGGCCGCCGCGGCAGACTTCGTCGCCGTACCGGTTGATGAAGCACCGCCGGCCGACCCACCCGCACTCGCGCGGGCCCCTATAGCAGACCTCGTCGTAGTCGCGATAATAACGGTCGCGCGCATGAGCCATGGCGCCAAGTACGCCCAGACCGATGATGCCCGCCGCCACGCCGGCCGCGATGCGTCCGCCGCGCCCGGCTTCCGCCGGTGACGTGCCTGACGCCGTCACAGCGCCGAAGGCCAGCATAACCGCCAGAACCGAAGCCATGAGTTTCTTGAGCATTTGCTGTTCCCTTGCAATCACCCGAGCACTTGGGCACTCGCGGTGGAGTGAACGACGGCGTGGGCCGTTGTTGCTGCTGAGTAAATCAAACGCCTCATGAATGCGGCATGAACATGCGGATAACGCCGCCACATGATGGCGGGCTCATTATACTCTGAACTGAGAACAAGGCCGCAAAACGCAACATGGCCGGAACGAGTCCGGCCATGTGGATATTCCATCCGGGTCTGGCGATTACCAGTGATTGTGGCGAATGTAACCGTGATGATACGCGTGCCAGGCCCGGTGGCGATAGGAGGGTGCCGGATAACCCCACGCTGCGAAGTAGGGCGGGTGAATGTAATTGGGCCGCCTGCGCTTGCGCATCTCGTAGGCCGGCTTCCAGTAGCCGGAATTGTAATAGGGATAGTAGCCGCGCGGCTCATAGCGGTAGGCGTAGGGGTCGCCACAACCCTCGGTCACGCGATGGAACCGGCGGCAATGATCGCCGGCATCGGCGGTGTCGGCCATCGCGCCGCTGAATGCGGTCAGAACGGCAAATAGCGCGACCAATGTCATCTTGCGCATGGCGGCAACCCCGGGTTCAGAAAGCTCATTCCACATCCCGGACATGTTCACCGGAATTGGATAAAATCGCTTTAAACAAACACGCTGAATTGGCGAAGAAAATCCCATATCGTCGTTACATTCCGGGACAGAACCATTGCCGCCGGCTATTTCCCGCGTTTCCGGGGGCCGGTTTCTGCCGCCCGCCCGTACGTTTTGAACTTTTCGAGTACTCGCGCCATCTCGGCTTTGGGGAGGATTTTCGAACCCCCTAGAACCCGTACTTTCCAGTATTGCTCGGCCAGGATCTCGACCTCGTGGGCAAGTTCGAGAGCGGCGTCCAGCGACGGGCCCATTGCCACCTGCCCATGATGGGCGAGCAGGCAGGCCTTTCGCTGCCGGAGTCCTTCGGCGACATGACGGGCAAGCTCGGGCGTGCCGAAAGTGGCGTACGGCACCAGAGGAATGTCGTCGCCCCCAGCCACGGCGACCATGTAGTGGAAGGCGGGGATCGATTGGCCGGCGCAGGCCAGAACCGTCGCATGTAGTGAGTGCGTATGGACAAGGGCGTTCATGTCGGGGCGCGCCCCGTACGCAGCCAGATGGAAATGCCACTCCGTCGATGGGGCCCGCTGCCCCTTCGGCACGCTACCGTCAGCCCCAACACGCACGACGTCTTCCGGACCCATCTCCGCATACGCGAGGCCCGACGGCGTGATCAGCATGCCGTCACGCAACCTCGCCGAGACGTTTCCCGATCGCCCCGGCGAAAGTCCTGAGGAATTCATCGCCCGTGCGGTGGCGACTATGGCCTGGCGCAATGCCGCTTCGCTCATGCCGCCCTTTCCCTTTCGGGGTAGAGCCCCAGCAGCCCCGCCCGCGAGGCCGAACAGATCCCACGCTCGGTAATGAGCCCCGTGACGAGCCTTGCCGGCGTTACATCGAAGGCCGGATTGGCGGCGCGGCAGCCCTCGGGCGCAATATCGAACAGATGCACTTCGCCCGACGCGGTACGTCCCGACAACCGCAGCACCTCGTCGCTCGACCGCTCCTCGATCGGGATCTCCATGCCGTCGTTCAGCGACCAGTCGATCGTAGACTGTGGCAGAGCCACGTAGAACGGAACGCCCGTGTCCTTCGCTGCCAGGGCCTTCAGATAGGTGCCGATCTTGTTGGCGACATCCCCGGTGGCCGTCACGCGGTCCGTCCCCACGATCACGAGATCGACCTCTCCGTGCTGCATCAGGTGCCCGCCCGCATTGTCGGCGATCAGCGTATGCGGCACGCCGTGCGAACCCAATTCGAAGGCCGTCAGGGCTGCACCCTGATTGCGGGGCCGCGTTTCGTCGACCCAGACATGCACCGCGATCCCCGCATCGTGCGCGTGATAGACTGGCGACGTCGCCGTCCCCCAGTCCACGCAGGCAAGCCAGCCGGCATTGCAGTGAGTAAGGACATTGACCGGCTGCCCAGGCTGCTTGCGCGTGGCGATACCGCGGATGATCTCGACGCCATGCTCCCCGATTTTCTTGCACATCGCCACGTCGTCGTCGGCGAGACGACCCGCCAGCGCGAACGCGGCCTTGGCGCGATCAGGCGGACCAACGCCCGCAAGGTTGCGCCGCATCTCCTCCAAGGCCCAGCGCAGGTTCACCGCCGTCGGCCGCTGCCGGGCGAGAAGCGCCACGGCCGTTTCGAGCGCCGCATCCGACGGATCCTCGATCATCGCCAGTGCAACGCCATACGCCGCCGTAATCCCTATGAGGGGCGCGCCACGGACCTGCATCGTCCGAATGGCGTGCGCCGCCTCCCCAGCCGTCGTGAGTTGCACGATCTCGAACCGGTGCGGAAGCTCGGTCTGATCGATGATGGACACACGCGGTTCACCCTCCTCGACCCAGATCGTACGGTAGGCCTTGCCACCGATGCGCATGATCTCAACCCTCTCCACCGGGAACGACGGCGCCGAGCGGCACGTGAAGCATCTGATCGAGCCCGCACGAGCGGCAGACGAGCCGGTACCATTCCGAATGCGGACGCGCCGAGTGATCGCTGATCCCCAGTTCCGCCGCCCCGCACAGCGGGCATAGCGGCGCGACCTCGGGCGCGGCGCGCCACTCCATGATCGCAGCCAACGCCGCATCCATGCTCGCCGCCGTGATCTGTGGCCCTGCCATTCTCAATGCCCCTCGAAGGCCATGAGGCAATGACTGTCGACGCCCGCGTTACGCAGCGCCTTCACGCCGCCCAGATCCGGAAGATCGATGACGAAGGCCGCGCCAACGATCGTTCCCTTAACATGACGGATCAACTTGGCCGCTGCGATCGCCGTTCCGCCCGTCGCGATGAGGTCGTCGACGATCAGGACGCGCTCTCCTTCCTTGACGGCGTCCTCGTGTATCTCGATGCGGTCGGTACCGTACTCCAGCGCATACTCCTGCCCGATCGTTTTCCAAGGCAGCTTGCCCTTCTTGCGGATCGGGATGAACCCGCATCCAAGACGGTCGGCCACGGCCCCTCCAAGAATGAACCCACGGGCCTCTATGCCGGCGACTGCATCGACGGGTACCGTCCGGAACGGTTCGGCGAGTTGGGCGATGGCCGCCTTGAACCCCTGCGCGTCGCCGAGCAGCGTGGTCACATCGCGGAACATGATCCCGGCCTTTGGGTAATCCGGGATACTGCGGATCAGGCTTTTCAAGTCGCTCAACAGACACCTCCCCGTCAAATTGACGGCGCAAACTATCAATATCCAACGCTGATCGATAGCCGGACGAGGGGTATGCTGGCCCTGGATTTTGATTCGCCGGCCCAGCCGGCCCGAGGGGATAGATCGCGATGTCCATTCCGCTGACAGCCGACGGCGACATGGAAGACCTGCCGCGCACGGTGCGGCGCGAGAAGGAGGCCCGGGCCCGGGAGGCGCGGGAGCGGGAAGCCCGTGAGCGCGAAGGACACCCGGCCGGCCTTTCAGCCCCGGAACCGGAACCTTTGCCCTATGCGGCCTCCGACGCCTATGCCTACCCCTCCGCCGAGACGTACCCGGCCATAGTCCGGGCGATCGACGTTCCCTTCTTCAAGCTGATGCTGTTCTTTATCAAGGCCGTGTTCGCCGCCATCCCCGCGATGATCATTCTGGCGGTCCTGCTCTGGCTCGGCGGCCAGGCGCTGGAAGCGGCCTTTCCGGAACTGCTCAAGGCAAAGATCCTGATCACCTTCCCGAACAGCTGACGCCGGCTAGGCCTTCAGCACACGCCCCGCGACCGCATCCAGCCGGGCGAGCAGGGCCGCGTCGCGTGCCTCCGGTGCCGTGATGAGAGCCACGTCGAGAGCCCGGTCCGAGCCGATCGGACAGGCCGGGTGCTCCCGCGGAAAATCGCGGGCGAGCCTGGCGACAAGCCGCTGTGCTTTCTCGGTGTTCGCCTTCATTACGGCCACGATGCCGGCGACATCCACGTCGGCGTGCTCCTCATGCCAGCAATCGTAGTCGGTTACCATCGCGACGGTCGCGTAGCAGATCTCCGCTTCGCGCGCGAGTTTGGCTTCCGGCATGTTGGTCATGCCGATGACGTCGCAGCCCCAGCTTCGATAGAGGTTCGATTCCGCCCGCGTCGAGAACTGCGGGCCTTCCATGACGAGGTACGTGCCGCCGCGCGTGTAAGGCAAACCTTCCATCCTGGCCGCCGTTTCGACAGCATCGACGAGCAGTGGGCTCACCGGATCGGCAACCGAGACGTGCGCGACGAGACCGGGTCCGAAGAAAGATTTCTCCCTCGCGAACGTGCGGTCGATGAACTGATCGACGAGCACAAAATGCCCCGGCGCGAATTCTTCGCGTAGCGAGCCACACGCCGAGACGGAGACGAGGTCCGTCACACCGGCCCTCTTCAACGCATCGATATTGGCGCGATAGTTGATGGCCGACGGCGGCACCTTATGGCCCCGTCCGTGCCGCGGCAGGAAGCGCACCGGTAAGCCGTCGATCTCGGCAAACAGGATGTCGTCGGAAGGTTTTCCGAAGGGACTTTCGACATGCTGCCAGCGGGCATTCTGCAGCCCCGGCAGACTGTAGAACCCGCTGCCCCCCACGATCCCCAGAACAGATGCCGCCACGTCCCACTCCCCGAGTTGCGTTCCCGCAAACGAAAACGGGCGCAAGGCCAAGCCTCGCGCCCGTCGACCTGTCGTTTGTGGCTATAGCATCAGTGCTCGATGCGCGACCAGATCCGCTTCTTGCCGAGATAGAGAAGAACCGTGGTCACGAGCAGGAACAGGAGCGCCTGCCACCCGGTCGCCTTGCGTTCGTTGAGATGCGGGTCGGCCGCCCATGCGAGGAACGCCGCCACGTCGCGCGCATACTGGTCGACTGTCGTCGGAACCAGCGCCACACCGTTGGCATCCTTGGGATAATCGACCGCCCCATCGGCCAGGATCGGCGGCATCGCGATCTGATGACCGGGGAATGCCGCGTTGTAATTCATCCCGTCAGCGAGCGGGATGCAGACATCCGGCTGTCCGTCCTCCCCGTGCGTGACGGAGGCGCACTGCTCGACGGTCTTACCCTCCGCGCCCTCCGGCCCGACCCGTTTCAGATGGCCGTTCTCCTCCCGGATGTAGGACGGCACGTCGGTATATCCGGTGAGCAACGCATGCAGGTAGTTGGGCCCGCCCGCCTGATAGCCCGTCAGAATGTCCCGCAGCATGTGCGGACCGTGTGCGAACACCGAGCCGTGGAATTCCGGGTTGCGCGCCCGGGCGATCAGCGACAGATCCGGCGGATAGGCACCGTTCTGCGCGGCCCGCGCCGCCTGTTCGTTCCGGTAGGGACCGAGGATCGGATCAGACAGAAGAGCGTCCCGCTCAAACATCTCGCCGGCATCGTTCGGACCGTCGATGATCTTGTTCGGCCAGCCCTTTGCGAGTGCCTTTACAGCTTCTTCCGGGAACCCTGGCCCACCCGGTTGCACCAGGTTGCGCCAGGACAGCCGCGATAGTCCGTGACAGGCCGAGCAGACGTTCTGGTACACTTGGAAGCCGCGCTGCAATTGCGCCCGATCGAACTGCCCGGTCGGGCCGTCGAACGACCATTCGACGCGCGGAATCTCCGGTGCGCTGGCGGCCTCGACCGGCTGCGAGAACCCGGCGGCGATCGCCATGGCCCCTGCTGCCACGACGCTCTTGCTGATCAGGGCCGAGGCTTTTGTTTTCATCATCATTGG
>JBLMYE010000182.1:0-9566 GCA_050258115.1 Deltaproteobacteria bacterium
CAGACGAGACATCTTGCGCTCGCGCGGCAGCAGATACAGCACCGGCGATACAGAGCGCGGAAATGCAGGCACGGCAGAGACGGAGAAACATGTTCCCCGCGACTCGTTTCTCGATCAACCCATCGAACATGCCCGATTGCCCGCCTGACATTTGCCAATGCAGTGACCGACTAATGGGGCCAAACTTTGCCGGTGCGAGGGCGAATAGAAGCGAACTGACCCGATGCGCAGCTTTGGCCGCCTTGGATGCAGAAATGCAACGGAGAAGGACCGCGCCGCCGCCAGCGTCAGGACGCGACGCGGTTGTTCAGAACGGTTTGTGCGCGGCGATTCTGCGCCCAGCAGGAGATGTCGTCGCAAACCGCGACCGGGCGCTCCTTGCCGTAGGAAATCGTGCGCATCCGATTGGCGGGGATGCCCGCCGACGCGAGATAGTTGCGCACCGCCGTTGCACGCCGCGCGCCCAGAGCGATGTTGTATTCACGCGTGCCGCGCTCGTCGGCATGCCCCTCGACGGTGATGGTGAAGGCTGGGTACTGCTTCAGCCATTGCGCCTGCCTGTTGAGCGTCGTCTGCGCCTCGGGCGTCAAATCAGAGCTGTCCGACGAAAAATAGACAATGTCGCCGGCGTTGATCGTGAAGTCGCGTGGCGTGCCCGGCACAACGGGGCCTTTGCCATCCGGACCGAGCGCGGCACTGTCCGGCCCCGTCTCCTTGTTCGCGCATCCCGTCACGACGACGGCGCACAGCACCACCATGATAAACCGGGCGAACGGGTTGGCCAGCAGTTGCAGCGTCATAATCGACCTCTTCGCGCTCGTCCGACGGCTCTACGAATTTGCCGACGTGCGTCGGGTCCGCGCTCACCTGCCGAAAGCGTGTCGAACAGACCCGGCACTTTCGGTGCCACTGAATTGTGGCGGCAAGACGGGTGTCCCCGAAATCGTATTCGTTCAGAACCGTTGCTTTTCGAATTGCTTAGCGTTGTGAGGCGCGTCGGCATACCCCATAGGCCCTGGCAATCGCGGCGCGGAGCGACATCTCTGGGGATAAGCCCGTAGCGTGGATATTCTACAACGCGATCAAAGGAGGCCCGGCCTAACGCAAGTTCCGTTCAGGCCGGCGCTGCTAGAAGCACTCGGCGGTGATTCTGTGTGCGGACGGAAACCCGAAACATGGAATTCAAGAGACGCTCACTACCCGCCCGCGCGGAAAGCCGCAGAGGCCCAAAAAAGAGAAAGACCGGAATGCAATCGCCGAAGGCGAAGACAATCCGGTCTTAATCTCACGATCGTCCGGTCCGAAGACCGGATTGACCTCAAAAACTCTTAGCGAGCTTCCGAAGCGACCGGCAGGTCAGCACCGAGCTTCATCGGAGCAGCTTCTTCACGGCGGCAAGCGCCGAGAGCAACGGCCACGATAGCGGCGGCGAGAACGATAGCGCCCTTCATAGTCTTTCTCCTGTAGTGTCCCAGACAAAACCGGGAGGGATTAGCGAGCCACATTCGTGGCGGCCGGAAACTCGGCACCGAGCTTCATCGGTGCCGCTTCTTCGCGACGGCAAGCGCCAAGAGCAACAGCCATGATGGCGGCGGAGAGAACGATAAGCCCCTTGATACCCTGCATAGCGATCTCCTGTTGCTACTGACGCCCAACCACATACTGGGGTACTGGCATGCACTTATTCGATCAAGAACGGAGGCGGCCCGAGAGCCGTTTTCCACCAACCTAGATGCGAAAATGCCACGCCGTGTTTTACGCTCCTCAGGTCGAGAACTTCGCGCAGGCGAGAATTTTCAACCGTTTGGAATTACACAAGAAAAGACCGAGGCCCTGAAGCCCCGGACTGATGACGAGATTGCCGGATAATCCTTAAACTTCCCTTAAGTCGCGTCTCAATTCAGGAGCGGCGACCACGCGGGATCAGACGCGAACGACGGCGTTGCAATGACTCGCTCGTTGTAGCCCGTGATGTCGACCGTGAAGATTCGCGGTCCGCCGTTCGGACCCTGCCCTTCGCGGAAGAACATCACGACTCGTCCATTGGGGGACCAGGTCGGGCCTTCGTTGTGAAATCCCTCGGTCAAGACCCGCTCGCCCGACCCGTCCGGGCGCATGACCCCGATGATGAACCGGCCTGCGAGTTGCCGGGTAAAAGCAATGTAGTCGCCGCGGGGGGACCAGACGGGCGTGGAATACCGCCCCTCGCCGTAGCTAAGCCGCCGGACACCCGAGCCGTCCGAGTTCATCAGGTAGAGTTGCTGGGTCCCGTCCCGGTCGCTCTCGAACACGATCTGCCGGCCGTCCGGTGAATAGCAGGGGCCGGTATCGATGGCGTCCGTCTGGGTGACCCGCCGGGTCTGGCGAGTTCTCAGATCCATTTCAAAAATCGAACTCGAACCCTCCGACTGCACGGAGAAGATCACGCGCTGACCGTCAGGTGAAAACCGCGGCGCGAACGTCATGCCGGGGAAGTCGCCGACGACCTCGCGTTGCATGGTCTCCAGGTTGAGCAGAAACACGCGGGGCTGGTCGCGCGTGTAGGACATGAACGTGATTTCGTTCCGCGTCGGCGAAAACCGCGGCGTCAGAACGATCTCCGAGCCCTTCGAGAGCACGCGCACGTTGGCGCCATCCTGATCCATGATGGCGAGACGCTTCACGCGCTTGTCCTTGGGACCCGTCTCGTCGATGAAGACGACCCGGCTGTCGAAATAGCCCTTCTCGCCCGTCAACCGTTCGTAGATCTGATCGGCAATGATGTGCCCAACGCGCCGCCAGTTGGCCTCCGCCGTCGCAAATCTCTGGCCGGCGAGTTGCTTGCCCGTCGCGACGTCCCACAGACGGAACTCCGACGACAGCCGGCCGCTGGCATCCCGCGTCACGCGGCCGACCGCCAGCGCATCCGCGCCGATCGATCGCCAGTCGACCATGCGCGGCGGCTGATTGATGTCGCCCACCGCCTCGAGGAACGAGGCGCGATCCAACGGCTTGAAAAGCCCGGAACTTTCCAGATCGTTGGCGACCACGTTGGAAATCTCCGTCGCCAGCCGCGGATCGTCGCCGACGAACGCCGGAATGGCGATCGGAATGGGCGACAGCGACCCTTCCGATTGCCGACCGGTGAGCTGCGCCGCTGCAGGCAGAGCGCTGATCGCCGCTAGAAAGAGCCCGAGGACCCAGGTGATCGAACCTGACGATTGCCGGATACGGTGCGAGGATCGAAGGGGCGCTGCGTTGTTGAGCGGAAGGGAAATCATGCTGTTCCGACATGTGATGGGCTGGGAACCGGCGGGAACGGACTTTAGCGTTATAGCTGCATCTGACGCGCGAATAGGGTCAAACCACGGCGGCAAGGCAGACTTTCCGTCTCACTACAGCATTTCGCTCGGGTCGAACTCCCAGATGATCTCCTGCCAGCCGCTTTCATACAGGTCTTTGGGCAGATCGTAGGGCTGGCACCCCTTCACGGCACGCATGGCCGACTCCGTGGCGAGAGCCGCCAGCGGTCCGGAAGCCGGCTTTTCCACGCGCGGATCCGCCTCAAGCGTCCCGTCCGGACGCATCCGCCAACGCAGCGTGACGATCGGCGTTTCTGCACCGCCACCGCCACCCGGCAGTCGCCAGCATCGGGCGATCTGCGTCCGCAGCATGCCACGCAGGAGATCCTGTTCGCGCACCGATAGCACCGCTTCGTTGCCCGTCTGCGTTCCCGCAGTCGGCCCCCGGTATTCCGTCGGCTTCGTCGGCTCGGTCGCGCTCGCCGGCGCACCCTTCTTGGTCGGATCCTTGTCGAGAAGTGCCGCGAGCCGGTCTGAAACAGCGGCCTGCTTCTTCTTCTCGTCTTCTTCCTTTTTCCGCTTGGCCTCGGCGGCCTTCTTTTTTGCCTCTTCGGCTTTTTTCTTCTGCTCTGCCTTCTTCTTTTCCTCGGCCTTCTTCTTCTCTTCCTCCGCTTTCTTTTGCGCCTCCTCGGCCGCCTTCTTCTCCTCCTCCTGCTTTTTCAGTTCATCTGGCGTAGGCCCAGGCGGAGGCGGTGGTGCCTCGGCCAGCTTTTCGGCGATCGGATCGGGCTTGGGAGGCTCGGGAGGCGGCGTGGCGTCAGCCGGCTTTGGCGGCTCGGGCGCCGGGTCAGGCTTTGCCGGCTCGGGTTCCGCTGGCGGCGTCGGCGCCAGAACCGGCTTTGGCTTTTCCGCCTCGAGCGCGGACTGAACCTCGGTCGGCTTGTCGCTGGCCTTGGCTTCCAGTTCCTTCGATGTCTCGCTTCCCTGCTTCATACGCAGGAATTCGGACGGCGTGATCATCGCGACGGCGATCGGTTCGGGTGCGGGCCGGTCGAGTTCAGGCGTTCGCTGGATCGAGATGATCGACCACGCCAGCAGCGCCGCATGCATCACGATAGATATGAAGAGCCCGGCGCCCACCGCTGCTCTAACCTCCGTCTTCGACTTCCGTCACGAGTGAGACTTTCTTGAAGCCGCCCGCGCTGATTCGGCCCATCACCTTCATGACGGTGCCATAGTCGATGCCTTTGTCGCCACGCACGTAGATCTGCTCGTCGACGCCGTTTTTGGCGATGGCCTTGAGCTTTTCGGCGATCTCGTTAAGCGGCACCTTGGTCTCGCCGATGAACGTCTCGCCGCTGGCCGAGACGGAAATCGTAAGCGGCTCTTTCGAGCTTTCCAGCTGCTTGCCCTGCGACTGCGGCAGTTCGATGGGCACGCCCACGGTCAGCATCGGCGCGGCCACCATGAAGATGATGAGCAGAACGAGCATCACGTCGACCATGGGCGTGATGTTGATTTCACTCATTGGAGCCTTGCGGCCGCGGCGGCGGCGCCGTCCGCCCCCGCCGCCGGTGTTCATTTTGATACTGGCGCCCATCGCGGCCTAGCTCCTGACGTCGATCTGGCGCGAAACGATCGCAGAGAATTCGTCCGCAAATGCTTCCAGCCGCTGGCTGATGGCTGCACTGTCGGCGGAGAACTTGTTGTAGAAGACGACCGCCGGGATGGCCGCAAGCAGCCCCAATGCCGTTGCAAAGAGCGCCTCCGCGATACCCGGCGCCACGACGGCGAGGTTCGTATTCTTGGAAATGGCGATGGCCTGGAAGCTCACCATGATGCCCCAGACCGTGCCGAAAAGGCCGACGAACGGCGCCGTGGATCCCACCGTCGCCAGAAACAGAAGACGCCGGTCGAGCCGCTCCATCTCGCGGCTGATGGTGACATCCATCACCTTCTCGACGCGCATCTGAATTCCGCCCATGGCGCGAATGTTGCCTTCCACCGACCGCTTCCACTCGCGCATGGCCGCAACGAACAGAGCCGCCATGGAAATGGTCGGCCCGCGCGACAGCTGGTTGTAGAGTTCATCGAGAGATTGACCGGACCAGAAGGTCTGCTCGAACCGGTCAGCTTCGATGCGCGCCTTGCGGAAGGCGAACAGCTTTTCCACGATGATCGCCCACGACCAGATGGACGCGATGAAAAGCCCCGTCATCACCAGCTGAACGGTGAGAGAGGCATGAATGAAAAGCTCATAAAACGAAACGCCCGG
Organism: Deltaproteobacteria bacterium; assembly: GCA_050258115.1. GTDB lineage: Bacteria > Pseudomonadota > Alphaproteobacteria > Rhizobiales > Hyphomicrobiaceae > JAGVSR01. The sequence continues at coordinate 5,557 of JBLMYE010000182.1, forward strand.
CGCTGCGGCCGGGATGGTCGCCTGGGCGACGTCCGCTGGGTTCATGGGTCTTCCGCCGTTCGAGGATCCGTTGAGGACTTGAAGAGTGCTTTACGCGCCGGTCGATGAAAGGTCCGCTGCGTCACGGGTGACGGAACCTTGTTCGCGACACGATGAAAAGCTTGCCCCGTATTCCCCGATACCGCCAACACGCATGTTGCCGCGCAATATGACGAAAGAGAGGCTTGCGCGGGAATAAGCTATGGCCGGTCAGCCCTTGTCCGCGGCGACCTGATGGCCGTTCATGCGGCCGCCCGGCTCCGGCGTACCCGTTGTGATCAATTCCCGCCATTCACCCCGGTTCCGGTCGTAGATGACCACCTCGCCAGTTTCCATGTCGTAGAGCCAGCCGTGGACGCCCACCCGGCCCTCTTCCACCCCACGCCGGACGATCTCGTAGGACATCAGATTGTCGAGCTGGAACTGAATATGGGCTGCGATCGTCGCCATCAGGCGGTTACGCGGCTCGATGCCGGCGGCGCGGACGAGGTCGTGCGCCGGCCGTGTATAATCCACCCAGCGGCCGAGATGCGCCGCCGGCTCGCTCGGCGCCGGCTCCAGGAGCGCTTCGATGCCGCCGCAGCCGGTATGGCCGCAGACGATGATATCGTCGATACCCAGATGCCCGAGCGCATACTCGATGGCGGCTCCGACGGATGCTTCGGTGCCGGCCGGCGGCACGCAGTTCGCGATATTGCGAATCTCGAACAGCTCGCCAGGGTCGGCTGACGTGATCTGAGAAGGGACGACCCGGCTGTCACAGCAGCCGATCCATAGCAGCTTGGGCTTCTGCTTGGAGTGTGCCAGACGCGAGTAGAAGCTCCGGTCCCGTTCGAAGCGCCGCCGGAAGCGCTCGTACCCCTCCATCGCGTCTTTGATGTCGAGATCGATACCGTGCTCGTCGGTCTTCGTCGTCATGGGCCTACCCGGATACGCATACACTGGGCCAGCATATCTTCCAGCTCACCCGCCCTGTTGTCCAGCGGACCCGCCCCCGGCCGGCCCACCCGGCAGATCACCGAACCCCGCACGAATGGCGCTCGTAAGGCGCAACGGCTTGCCCGAAACCGCCACCAGGACCACCGTCACCTCCGCCTCGAATACCGGCCGCCCCGCATGGCGCACGGTCTGCAGGAGTGTCACGCTGGCGCCCCCAAGCGCCTTTACCCGGGTTTCCACCTCGAGAATGTCGTCCATCCGGGAGGGCCGCAGAAACTCGCAGTTCATGCGCCGAACCACGAAGGCCGCGGGCTCGTGGCTGCTCGAACCATCGATGAGGCGCCGGCTGTCCGTACCCAGAAGCCGCAGGAAGTCGGTCCGCCCGCGCTCGCACCAGCGAATGTAGGAAGCGTGATAGGCAATACCTCCCGCGTCCGTATCCTCGAAGTAGACGCGGACCGGAAGAACGTGCCATCGGCCCGTCTCGTCCTCGACGATGCGGCCGGAAAGATCCGGCCAGTTTTGAGGCGGCGTCACGCGTCAGCTCCAAGTTCGACGACCACGACTTCGGGAGGCATGCCGAAGCGTACCGGCACGATCGAACACCCCAGACCTCCCGACACAACCAGTTGACGAGAGCCCTCCACGACATGCCCATAGGCATACCGGTTGCCATAAGCGGAGGGAACGATTGGCGACCAGCCGAAGAGCCGCACCTGTCCGCCGTGCGTGTGACCTGAGACGGTCAGCGCCACCCGCTCCGGCACCTTCGAAAAAATGTCCGGCTCGTGCGCCATCAGGATAACGGGCGAGCCGTCTGTAACCCTCGCAAGCGTCCCGTCGAGATCGTCGAGCCCCTGGGTCTGCTTTGTGCCGTCAAGGCTTGTGGTGACGTAGGCGATCTGATCGGCGAGTCCCGCAAGCCAGAACGGCCGCCCCTCCTTCGTCAACCGGATGGCATCGTTCTCGTAGACCGGCACGCCTGCTCTTTCCAGGGCACGGCGTCCCCGCGGCGGCCGTCCGCGATTGAGTTGAACATCGGGATCATCCCAGTAGTCGTGATTGCCGAGAATGGCATGCACGCCGAGAGGTGCCTTTAACTTGGCAAGAATGGGCGCCCACTCGTCGGGCATCAGTGGCCGGTCGATGAACCGTGCGTTCGTCTCATAGTCTCCGAGCAGCAGGATCGCATCGGCTCCCAGCCCATTCGTGAGTTCGACGATGCTTTCGATCCGTTGCGCCCCCATCAAAGGTTCGCAGGCATGCACGTCAGCAACGAGCGCGAGCGTCAATTTGAGGCCGGAGGGCCAATTCTGCGGCGAAATCGAATAACGCGTCACGGCCAGCCGGCAGCGCGGCTCATAGCCGAACGCATAGCCGGCAGAACCGGCGCCGGCTGCGATCGCGACGCCGGCGCCGCGCAGGAATGTGCGGCGGGTGATCACGAATCGCCGGCCTCGCCGGGGCCCGAGAAGAGATCGGGCGCGGCATTGCGCGGCGGCCCGGAAAGTCCGAGGTGACGCCACGCCTTCAAGGTCATCACCCTGCCGCGAGGCGTCCGCCCGACGAAGCCCTGCTGCAGAAGGTACGGCTCCACGATCTCCTCCAGCGCATCGCGTGGTTCGGAGAGTGCCGCAGCCAGAGTCTCGATGCCGACGGGGCCACCCTCGTAGTTCTTGGCGATGCACATCAGATAACGATGATCGAGGGCATCGAGCCCTTCACTGTCGACTTCGAGCGCCCTCAGAGCCGTGTCGGCGATTCCGGCATCGATCGTCTCGACGCCCGCAACCGCCGCGAAATCTCTCACGCGCCGCAGAAGGCGCCCGGCGATACGCGGGGTTCCACGGGCCCGCCGCGCAATCTCGCGCGCTCCGTCCTGCCGCAGGGGAGCCCCTAGGACACGCGCCCCGCGGGTCACCACGAGTTCGAGTTCTTCAATCGTGTAGAAGTTGAGCCGCACCGGTATCCCGAACCGGTCGCGCAGCGGCGTCGTCAGAAGACCCGCGCGCGTGGTGGCCCCCACCAGCGTGAATTTGGCGAGGTCGATCTGAACCGATCGCGCCGCCGGTCCCTCTCCGATGATGAGGTCGAGTTTAAAGTCCTCCATCGCTGGATAGAGGATCTCTTCTACCGCCGGATTGAGGCGGTGGATCTCATCGATGAACAGAACATCGCGGTCTTCGAGGTTCGTCAGCAGCGCGGCAAGGTCGCCGGCTTTCGAGATCACCGGACCCGACGTGGCGCGGAAACCCACCCCCAGTTCCTTCGACATGATCTGGGCCAGCGTCGTCTTGCCGAGACCCGGCGGGCCGGCAAACAGAACGTGATCGAGCGCATCGCCCCGTGCTTTCGCCGCCTGGATGAAAACCTTGAGATTGGCGCGGGCCTGCTCCTGACCGATGAATTCATCGAGCGACTGCGGGCGGATCGACGCCTCGAAGGCATCGGCCTCGCGTTTCACCGAAGAGATCATGCGGTCGATCATGTTTTGTTCGTGGCTCTATTCGCTGCCTGCGTCAAGCCGCGGAGACGGAAAACGCCGGGGAGCCAGGAGCGCCGAGACGCCGGCGGCAATCGCCCCGACGGCACCCGCCACAGCCAGTGCGGTAGAATATTGACCATCGTTCGCCATGCCGTCGGCAGCGATCACGCGGTAGAGCAGCAAAACCGTAATCGAGCCACCCAGCACGATGGCGACGGGCACTCGGTAGCTCCGCAGATCGACGACGCAGTCGAGCGCCGCCACTGTTGCTCCCGTAAGTACGGCCGGCACATAGCCCATCGCGTAGGCTATCGGAATACCGACCGGCATCATTGCCACGATGGCCAAGAGACCCTGAAGGGCACCGACTGGCCCAGGAATGGCCGTGAGCGAAATCGGTAAGAAAATCGCAACGAAGCCGGCAACGGGCCCGACGACAAGAAACACCAGAACGGTCGGTAGGACCGCCCGGACAAAAGACCAGAGACGCAAGGCGAAGGCCATTAAGACGTGCAATGACATGAGGTCGATTCAAGCGGCGCAGATA
>JBLMYE010000183.1:0-3084 GCA_050258115.1 Deltaproteobacteria bacterium
GCGCGCCCCGCGCCGCCTCCGGATGCTCGGCCACGAAATGCCTTAACACCGCGTAAAGCTCCCGCGCATGGCCCACGTCATCCCGGCGCAGCGCCGCCCGGATATCCTCCGAAATCATCAAAAGCACCCCCTGCGGCCCCTTGTGAAGGTGCATCAGGTACTCCCCCAACGCCGCCGCGTTCACGTCCGGCAGCCCTTCATGCTCCGCCACCGCCGCGATCTCCTCATGGGTCAGATCGGTCATGTCCATGATGTCCTGTGCCGTGATCACCGCCGCCTCCCTGTCGCATGCGCGCAACGCTACATCAGGCCATCGGCGCGCCGCTTGACCGCGATCAGAGCCTGCGCGACCCTTCGCGCGAGAAATGCGGGATGATCCACATGCAGAGAAGCGCGGGCTATAGCACACTCCAGATCGTGCTCCACTGGCTCACCGTCCTGCTGGTGGCTCTGCAGTACATCTTCCACGAAGGCATCGTCGCGGCTTTCGACGAGGGCCTCGATGCGGGCGCGATGACCTTTACCCCCGCCGCCGTGGCCCACATGACCGGCGGCGCGCTGATCCTCGGCCTTGCGATCTGGCGGCTTCTCCTGAGGTCCGAGAACCCGCCGCCGCCGGCTCCCGAAGGCGAACCAGCCTGGTCCTCATGGCTTGCGCCGCTGATCCACCGCGTCTTCTACATCCTCCTCCTCGCGCTTCCCGTCACCGGGGCGCTCGCCTGGGGGATGCCCTCCGAATTCATGGGCGACACGCATGGAGCGCTCCGCGCGGCGCTTCTCTTCCTGATCCTCGCGCATGTCGGCGCCGTGATCCTGCACATGGCCGTCTGGAAGACCGGCCTTATCCGCCGGATGACCCGACCCGGCCGCTAGGCGAGGAACGCCGCCACTGCGGCCTCGAACTCGCGCGGCTTCTCGGCATGAAGCCAGTGCCCCGCGCCGGGGATCCTGGCGAAGCGTGCGGCCGGGAAAAGCGCACGGATCCGGTCGCGGTGCTCGGGCAGCACATAGGCCGAATTCGCCCCCGACAGAAACAGCGCCGGTCCGTCGAATTGCCCCTCAACCTCTGGAAACGACAGGATCTTCGGCATCTCGCGGCCCAGCACGTCGAGGTTCAGTCGCCACCGCTTCTCCCGCACGTCAAGCGACTGGAGCAGGAACGCCCGGACTCCCACGTCCTCCACTTCCGACGAAAGCGCCCGGTCCGCGTCTCCCCGCGTCGCGATCGCCGACAGGTCGAGCCGCTGCATCGCCGCCACCAGATGCGCCTGCGTATGCCCGTAGGCGACCGGCGCGATGTCGGCCACGATGAGCCGGTTGACCTTCTCCGGGTGCGTGAGCGCCAGCACCATCGCGGCCTTGCCGCCCATGGAATGGCCGAGCACGTCCCACCGCCCGTCGATGACCTCCGCCAAATCGCCCGCCATCGCCGGGTAGTCGTGGACCTCCGCCCACGGGCTGTCGCCGTGGTTGCGCATGTCCACCACGACGACCTGGCGCGTCTCCGCCAGCCGCTTCGCGATCACGCCCCAGTTCCGCGCCGACCCGAATAGCCCGTGCGCGATGAGGAGTGGAGGGCGGTCGCCGCCCTCGCCATGGCGCTGCGTCGCGAGCCTCACGCCGGATAGATCGGGAACTTCGCGCAAAGGGCCTCGACCTCGGCCTTCACCTTCGCCTCGACCGCGCCGTTCCCGTCCTCGCGGCTCGCGGCAAGGCCGTGGTAAACCTGGTACAGCTTTCAAGTGAACGTAAGCTGGTGGCTGTGATGCCGGTCCGTGATTTCAGCGAAGAGATCTACCTGACGATGGTCACGAGAAATGGCGTGATCAAGAAGACGTCGTTGTCGGATTACCAGAACATTCGTGTCACTGGCATCAATGCGATAAACATTGACGAGGGTGATGAGCTCCTCGATGTGATCCGGACGGATGGCTCGAAGCAGATATTCATTGCTTCGCACGACGGGATGGCGGTTCGGTTCAACGAGACCGACGTTCGTCCGATGGGCCGCGTCGCTCGCGGCGTCCGCGGCGTGAATCTGCGAAAAGGCGATTTTGTAGTTTCCGTTTGCGCCGTTTCTGCAGAGGGCACTGAAAAGATACTGTCGGTTTCCGAAAAGGGTTTCGGCAAGCAGACGTTGGTCAATAGCTATCGTCTGGCGAAACGCGGCGGCATTGGGGTCATCAATATGAAGACCACCGAGAAGACCGGTAAGGTCGTTGCGGCGTTTCCGGTCGAGGAAGACAGCGAGATCATGATCATTACGCAGCAGGCGAAACTGATCAGGCTCTGCGTCGATAAGATCCGCGAAACGGGCAGGTCTGCTCAGGGAGTCACACTTATACGGTGCGGCGATGACGATTGCGTGACTAGCGCAACCCTTCTCAGCGGTGCTGACGAAGAAGAAGAGTAGCCAGCAGTTCAGACAAGAAAAGAGGGCAGGCGATTCAATTCGGGTGCCCTCTTTTATCTATTGAAATCCACTAAAGGCAACTCCACTGCCCGCCGACCATCATCGCCGGTGCACCGCTGCCTCCGGATTGGCACGGCGTCGTAGATCTGCGGCAATTCGAACAATAGACCATTGAGCCATTGGCCTTACCGGCCGGCAGGGCGTTTTGCAGGAAAGTGGGCAGTTGCACCGCGCCGCCGAACTGCACGTCCGTGCCGAAGATCGCGGGATGCCCTTGCACACTCCCTTCACTTGGTTGTCCGGTCATGAAGACGATGGTCGCCTTATCGAAGTTCGCCTTTTGTGCTCCGCGGCAGCCCAGAATATATCCGTCATAGCAAAAGCGGTCGCCTGTCGAATACACACGCACGCGTTCATCTGCAGTGAAGGTGTTCCCGCCGTACAGACTGCCGGTCGATACGAAAGTCCTTCTTGCTTTGAAAATGATCGAATTATCGAATATCGAATTCACGACCGTGATCGGATAGGAATAATCACCGGCGTATTGGTTGTTCACCTCGTTGTACACAAGCGAATTTGTCATATTCTCGGTCTGCGAGCCGATGATCGTGACGTTGCCGCTGTCGAGAATATTGATGAACGTTCCGCCCAATGCATTTGCAAAGCCGCCG